>JBEDKU010000649.1:0-4060 GCA_041172045.1 Verrucomicrobiota bacterium
ATCGAAGCCCATCCGCCTGGTGGACGGCGACCACGAGATTTCCTGCAAAATGGACGGCTTGGACATCGGTCTGAAGGCCTGTTTCGTGAAGAAGATCGTGAGTTGATTCCATCTGCGGGAGTGCTTGGTATTTTCACTGGAAATCCGGTCACGCCCGCGCATGGTCCGCCCATGGGGATTACGCGCTTTCAAAAACTGGCCACGGCGGCCTTGGTTTCAGTGCTGGTGTTGATGTTCGTGGGCGCGATCGTGCGGGTGACCGGCGCGGGGATGGGCTGTCCGGACTGGCCGACCTGTTGGGGTTGCCTGATCCCGCCGACGAAGGTGGAGGAGGTGGATTTCTCCAAGCTGCCGATTGAGAAATTCCAGCGCAAGGCGGAGCGGATGGGACGTGATCCGGCGACGATCTCGGTGGAAAGCCTGCGGCAGGAATTCAATCCGCGGCATGTGTGGACGGAGTTTTTGAATAGGCTGTCGAGCCTTCCGGTGGGCTTCTTCTCGCTGGCCACCTTCATCGCCGCATTCTGGCAGCGGGAGAAGCGGCCGCTGGTGTTCTGGATGGCGTTCACCTCGCTGGCCGTGGTGCTGATCAACGCCTGGATGGGCGCGCGGGTGGTTTACAGCGGCCTGAGTCCTGGAGTTCTAACCACCCATCTCGCGCTGGCGATGGCGCTGCTTGGCACGCTGGTGTATTGCGCCTGGCGCGGCACCGATACGCCGTGGCGGATCGCGCTGAGCTCCCCGTCTCGTGGGCAACTTCGGTTGGCGGTGAATTTCCTGCTCGCTGTGATCGTGCTGGAAGGAATCCTCGGCTCGCAGGTCCGGGAAATCACCGACGAGCTGGCGAAAGCCCACGTGAACGCCTCGCGCTCGACCTGGGCCGCCGAGTTGGAAGGTTCCTGGCTTTACCTCGTTCACCGCAGTTTCTCCTGGGCGGTGTTAGGCGCGGCGGTGTGGGCCTGGCTTCTGACCAAGCGCCACCGCATCGGCGGCGCGGGCCGTGTCGAGCGGGTGGTCCTGGGCATCGTGCTGGCGCAAATGGTCCTCGGCGTGGTGATGTCGCAGATTCACATCTATTCGTGGGTGCAGGTGCTGCACGTGGGGTTGGCGGCGATCTTGTTGGCCTTCGTCTGGCTGTGGCGTTTCGGGCTTTCCCGGGTGGGGTGACCGTGGACTGACGGCAGCCCGCTGCCGCTGTCGGGTTGTGCCAGCCTGCTGGCGGGGTGGGCGAGTGGTCCGCGCGCTGAACTTCATGCCGCAGCAGGCTGCGAGCATCACAGCGGCAGCAGGCTGCCGTCAGTCCACAGTTTGATAGAGTTTTTTCGCGGCGATCCATTCCGCGACTTTCGGATCGAGCCATGGGTGGTTGGTTTTTCCGCGTGAGATCGCCTCGCGGATGGCCGTGGCGGACGCCGGGTGTCCGTCGCTGGGAATGACATGCAGCCGATAGCCTTCCCGCGGTCGCGGAGTTTCACCACGGGCGACTACGATGAAGTCGACACAGCGGGCGAGCCGCTCGGGGTGTTTCCATTTCGGCAAGGAATCCCATTGGTCCCCGCCCATGATCCAGAAAAGGCGGGCTTCGGGAAATCGCGCCGCCATGGTCTCCGCCGTCTGATAGGAGTAACTCGGCCCCTCTTGGTGGAGTTCGAAATCATCGACGACCGCCCACGGCAGACCGGCGGTGGCGAGGCGGAGCATCTCGCAGCGGTCTTCGCCGCTGGCCGGCTGGCTGCTCGCTTTGTGGGGGGAGATCCGACAGGGGAGTAGACGGATTTCATCCAGGCCGAGCACGTCCATGGCCTGACGCGCGATGTGGAGGTGTCCGAGGTGGACGGGATCGAAGGTGCCGCCGAAGAGGGCGATTTTTCTCTGCGCGGACATGGCTGACGGAGGCTAGGCGGGTGCGCGGGGCGATTCAAGCGTCGCCGCGCTTTACCTCGAACGGGAAACGTGGCCAGTTTTCCCGTCGAGTGACGAATTCATTTCAAATTCTGGGAATCGAGCCGCGCCTGGTTCTATCTGAAGAGGACTTGCGCGACTTGTTCCGCGAGGCGGGCAAGCAGGCGCACCCGGATGCCGGCGGCGGGGAAGGGGAGTTCGCGGCGCTGCGCGAGGCGTTCGCCGTGGTGTCGAGTCCGTCGCGGCGGTTGCGGCACTGGCTGGAACTGCGCGGCACGCCGGGTGAGGTGCGTGGCAGCATCGAGAACTCGCTGATGGAGGTTTTTTCCGAAGTCGGCGCGGTCACCCAGCAGGCGGAGTCCTGCATCCGCAAGCGCGAGGAGGCGAAGTCCGTGCTCGTCCGGGCGATGCTGGAGGGCGAAACCCAGTTGTGCCGGGAAGCGGTGGAAACGGCGATCTCCCAAGTGGAATCCTTGATCACCCGTGAATGTGCGGTTTTTCCCGAGTGGGAAGCCGCGGATCATCCGGACATCGCCGCCGCCTCCAAAGTCGCTAGAAACCTGGCGTTCCTGGAAAAGTGGCGGGCGGGCCTGCGCGGTTGTTACGCGCGGCTGGTCTAGCGGACGGGAATCGCCTTGGGAGCGGCGATGATGGCCTTGGGCGCCTCTTTCCCGGCATCCCCGGTCCGCGAGAATTCGGAGGTGCGGCTGATATACCAGAGAAACGCCCCGCCGCCGATGACCGCGACGAAGGTGAAAAAAATGATCAGGATGCCGAGGCAGGATTTCATGGCGGTGTTTCTATGACGAATGGACCGATCTAGCCAGATGGAAGTGCCGTCTTCCGTTCGATGCGGGCGGCGAAGGCGCCGTCCGTGTGGTCGCGGAATGGCAGGGCTTCGCGCGTCGCGACGAGGGTGAGTTCCGGATGATCCGCGAGGAATGCCTCCACCAGACCGAGGTTTTCATCCCGCTCGATCGAGCAAGTGGAATAAACGACGCGGCCGCCGGGCTTGAGGCAGGCGAGGGCGTTTTCGAGAATCTTGCGCTGGGTGATCGCGATTTTTTCGATGTCGGGCGCCTGCAAACGCCAGCGCACATCGACGCGCCGCCGGATCACGCCGGTGTTTGAGCACGGCACGTCGAGCAGGATGCCGTCGAAGGAATCATGCCACTCGGTCGGCGCGGGATGGGTCCAGTCGTGGACGGCGATGGTGGCCTTGCCGGCGTGCAGACGCTCAAGATTTTCCTCAAGCCGTGGCAGGCGCTTTTCGTTGGAGTCGGTGCAGACCAGCCCCTCGGCGGAACCCAGTGCGGCGGCGATCAGAAACGCCTTGCCGCCCGGCGCGGCACAGGCGTCGAGAATGCGCTCGCCGGGCTTCGGATCGAGCAACTCGACCGAATGGCGGGTGGCGGGATCCTGGATGTATACCGTCCCGGACGCAAGCAGCGAGGAGGGCAGCGATCCATCGATCTGGTAGAAGCCCGGTGCGGTTTCCAGCGGAGTGCCGGGCAGTGATTCCGGCGCGGGCGCGAGTGGATTGACGCGGAAATAATTCACCGCCGGCAGGTTGTCCCACTCCATCAGGGAAATCGCGTTGCGGGTGCCGAACGCGGCGCGCCAGCGGTTGTAAAGCCAGTCCGGGTGCGAATGGGCGACCGGTTGCGGGAGGTCGTCGATTTCGTCCATCAGCGGCTTGCGGGCGACCGTGGCCCGGCGGAGCACCGCATTGATCAGGCTGCGGACGCTGGCTTTCCCGGCTTCCACCGTTTCATTCACCGCCGCGTGGTCGGGCAGATTGAGGATGAGCAGTTGGCAGAGCCCGACGCGGAGGATGTCGCGCGTTTCCGCATCCAGCTTCCCCTCGCGCAGCTTGCCGATCCAGTGGTCGAGCAAGCGCCGATGGCGCAGCACGCCGAAGAGAATCGCCTGCAGCAGCCCGCGGTCGGAAGAGGAAAGCATACGCCGTTGGGCGTGGCGCTCGATCAGGGTCTCGGCGTAATCATGGCCCTTGGCCCAGGCGCGGAGTGCGGAGACCGCCGCTTGGCGGACGTGGAAATTTTTGGCGGACATGGAGAGTATGAGGCAAATCCGCGATCACGTAATGGTGACGACGGCACAAGCGCGGTATGACTATTTCGCTGGCACGACAAATGAC
>JBEDKU010000650.1:0-6123 GCA_041172045.1 Verrucomicrobiota bacterium
CTTCCTCCGCCAGAATTTCAAAGGACAACGTGCCCACCGCGTAAGGCCCGGGAAGCGGCGGCCCCTCGGGAAGCGGAAACAGCCAGTTGAGGAAAACCCCTAGCAGCAAACCGCCGGTAGCAAGCGTGATCCCCACCCGTCGCCACACTATTGATCCCGAAATCATCGCGCGGCCATTCAACACCCATTTCCATTTCATTCCAGCCCGTTTCAAAGGGGGCAAACGCTGCGGGGTCTTGCGCACGCCATGCGGAGCGGGATCGACAGCCAAGTGCGAGCTTGTCACACTTTCCCATGGCCGCTCCCAAGACACCGAACCTGGTTTCCGTAACCAGTATCAACGACGACGGCTCGCGCTATTTCATCCACCCGGCGGATGTGAAGGGTCCGTGGACCATCGCACGCCGCGCCGTCGGCCTGCTGCTCATCGCGGTCTATGTGCTGCTGCCGTGGATACCGATCAACGGGAACCCGGCGGTCTTCCTGGATGTGGAAAACCGGATGTTCCACCTCTTCGGCCTCACGCTGGTGCCGCAGGATTTGTGGGTGATGTTTTTCGCCATCAGCGGGCTGGGCTTCGGGTTGTTTTTCATCACTTCGCTGCTAGGCCGGATCTGGTGCGGATGGGCCTGTCCTTACACGGTTTTCCTGGACCACGTCTACCGCCGGATCGAGCGCTGGATCGAGGGCGACGCACAGGCCCGCCGGTCACTGGCGAACGCACCGTGGACCTCTGGAAAAATCGCCAAGCGCGTGTTCAAACATTTTCTCTACGCCCTCATCGCCGCCCTCATCGCGCATGTCTTCCTATCCTACTTCGTCTCGCTGCAGCGCCTCTACGGCTTCATGCACGAGGGACCGCTCCAGCACGCCACCGCGTTCGGCATCGTGCTTTTCCTCACGCTCGTGTTGTGGTTCTGCTTCGGTTATTTCCGCGAGCAGTTCTGCATCATCATGTGCCCCTACGGCCGCCTGCAGAGCGCTCTAACCGATGACGACACCGTCAACATCGGCTACGATGAGAAGCGCGGCGAACCGCGCGGCACCAAGGGCAAGGCGGAGGGCGACTGCATCGACTGCCGCCGCTGCGTGCAGGTCTGCCCGACCGGCATCGACATCCGTAACGGCCTGCAGTTGGAATGCATCGGTTGCACTGCGTGCGTCGATGCCTGCGACGACATTATGATCAAAGTGGACCGGCCGAAGGGGCTGATCCGCTATGATTCCTTCAATGGCTTCTCCGGAAAAAAACGCCGTTTCCTCCGCCCTCGGATCTACGCCTACTGCGCGCTCGCCCTGCTCGGACTGGGAGCGCTCACGCTCGTCGCCTCCAAGAAGGCCCGCCCGTTCACCGTGACGATCTCCCGCAGCGGCGGCGCGGGATTCTTCAGCGACGCCGCCTCGGTGCGGAACATCTACAAGATCCGCGTCTTCAACAAACGCAACCAGACCGCGACCATCACCATCCACCTCGGCAAGGATACCCCGGAGGGCTATCAGCTCAGCGGCGCGGAGCAGTCGTTCTCGATTCCGGCGCTCAGTGAGATGACCCGCACCTGCGTGGTTTACGCACCGGTGGACGCCTACGTCGGCACGTCCGACATCGACATCGAGGTCCATGCCGATCCCGGCGACGTCATCCTTAAAAAGACCGCCCGCTTCCTCGGCCCGAATCCGCAATCCGTCCACAAAGACAAGGATAAGGACGAAGACAGGGATAAAGAAGATAAGGAAAAAGACTAACCATCATGAAAACCATCGCCGATTTCGTCTATCGCAATCCCTGGATCTACATCGTGCTCGCATTCGTCGTGTTGCTCGCGGCGTGGTCCACGTTGATTTCCATCGCCGTGAAACACTCGCCGCAGCAGATCGAGGTCAAACGTTAGCAGAAAAATGACCACGGTCACCGCAGCCCTTGTCGCCGGTCTTGTCACCAGTTTCCACTGCGTCGGCATGTGCGGCCCGATCGCGTGCGGGCTGGGGACGCTGGCGAAGTCCGAGGGCGAGCGACTCACCGCCGCCTCACTCTATCACAGCACGCGGCTGATTTCCTACGGGCTCATCGGCGCTCTTTGCGGGGCGCTCGGGCAACAACCGCTCAAGTGGTTTTTCAACTCACCCGCCGTGCTGCTGCCGTGGGTGATGGTGGCGGTTTTGCTAGTGATGGCGTTCGGTCTGGATAAGAAAGTCCCGCGCCCGGCGATCTTGAACCGCTTCACCGCGCGCGCGCGCTTCAAGGCCTGCAAGCTCTCCGCCTACGGTGGTGCCTCGGCGATGGGCCTGCTCACGCCGTTCCTGCCCTGCGGGCCGCTCTACCTGGTATTCGGCGCCGCCCTGCTCGCCGGCTCCGCCGCCAAGGGCGCGGAGTTCACGCTGGCGTTCGGCCTCGGCACGGTGCCCTTGCTGTGGCTCGCGCAGCATCAATTCCACCGGATCCGCGCGAAGCTGACCCCGCTTGCGATGGGGCGGATGCGGAGGGGGCTGGCGCTGGTCACCGCCGTGGTGCTGGCGGTGCGCCTGCATGGCACCATTCCCGCGAAATTCTATGGCGAGGAGCCGAAGACGGAGGTGAAGGAGCTGCCGTCATGCTGTCATTAGATTGGCGTGACGGGCGTCATGACCGGGCCTGGCAAATTCCTTCCGGGAAGAATCTCTTGGCAATCGGGCTGATGGAGTCGAAGTTCGGCGCGGGATGGGATTGAGTCTTTCTGAATTGCGCGATGGATTGCCGGAAGGTGGCTTGTTCGGTGGCGGCGCCTGGCGTTGGTCGCCGGAGCCGCTGAAGCTCAGCCAAGGGGAAGCCCGCCAGCTGATGGCGCTGGGGCATCCGCTGGCACGCTTCCAACAGGCGTGCGACGGCCTCTATCGGCGCAGCGCGGCGGGAAAGCTGCCGCCATGGCTGGCGGAGCTGCTGGACAAGGGGAAGCCGGAATGGATGAGCGAAATCCAGCGCGACCCCGCCACGGCGGAACAATTTCCACGGGTGATCCGGCCGGATTTGATTTTGACAGATGCCGGATTTGCCATGACCGAGCTGGACAGTGTGCCGGGCGGCATCGGCGTGACGGCCTGGCTGTCGCAGGTTTACACCAAGGCGGGCTTCGACGTGCTGGGCGGGCCGGACGGGATGATCGATGGATTCCGCTCGCTGATGCCGGACGGCGGCACGGTGCTGGTTTCGGAGGAATCCAAGGACTACCGCCCGGAAATGGAGTGGCTGGCCCGCGAGCTGGGCGCGGCGTGGACGGTGGCGGGCGCGGAGGCGTTTGAGCCGGACGGGCAGGCGCTTTACCGGTTTTTCGAACTCTTCGACTGGAAATCCATTCCTTCGGTGAGGGCTCTCGCCGAGCGGGTCGTGGCTGGAAATCTCCAGATTACGCCGCCGTTCAAGCCGCATCTGGAGGACAAGCTCTGGCTGGCTTTGCTGTGGTCGCCCGCGCTGAAAACGATCTGGGAACAGGCCTTGCGGGGCAGCCATCTCAAGCGGCTTCGCGAACTGGTGCCATTCGGCTGGGTGCTCGACCCAGCACCGCTACCGCCGCACGCGGCCTTGCCGAAGATCAACGTGCATTCCTGGGACGAGGTGGCGAACTTCAGCCAGAAGGAACGCCAGCTTGTGCTGAAAATCAGCGGCTTCCACGAAACCGCCTGGGGTTCGCGCGGCGTTTTCATCGGCCACGACATGCCGGGGCCGGAGTGGTCGCAGCGGCTGCACTCGGCGCTGGACCTGTCGGCGGAGCAACCCTGGATCGTCCAGGAATTCCGCGAAGGCCGGCGGATCGAGCACCCGGTGTTCCGCGACGACGGGTCCGTGGAAATGATGCAGGGCCGGGTGCGCCTATGTCCTTACTTTTTCACCGATGGCAGTGGCGAAACCGCCTTCGGCGGCTGCCTGGCGACGATCGTACCGGCGGACAAGAAGAAGATCCACGGCATGAGCGACGGAGCGCTGGTGCCGTGCGTGATCGGGTGAGGGCACAAAAAAACAGCCCGGTGTTTCCACGGGGCTGTTTTTGAAATTATCGTGCTCGGGAAATCAGACGATTCCCGCTTTTTTCAGCGTCACGAAGGCACCATTCTTGTTGATGGTCTTCAGCGCGCGGCAGCTGAGCTTGATGCGGACGAACTTGTTGAGCTCAGGCACCCAAATGCGCTTGGTCTGAAGGTTTGGAGAAATCGTGCGCTTCACCACCTTGGTGACGTGACGACCGATACCACCCTTTTTCTTGGCCAAACCTGAACGGTGGATCTTGCCGCCGGAGCGGACGCGGGTTCCTCGAATACTGCAAATGCGTGCCATAATAAAAAATTGTTCGTGTTGCGGGACGCGGAGAATGGCCGCCGAGCCCGAGCCGTCAAGACGAATCCTGACAATTTCGGGCTAAAGTTTCTTCAGGCGGCCTTTCCGGAGTTGGTTCACCCAGGACTCGATGTCGCGGAAGATCACCTCGCGTTTCGCATCATACATCAGCAAATGGTAGGCTTCGGGGTAGTTGTGGTAGGTTTTCGAGACGCCATCCGGGATGCGGGCGACGAAGCCGCGGACGTCGGAATCGTTGTTGAAATAGTCTTTTCCGCCGTGAAGCACGAGAATCGGCGAGCGGAATTGGGTCGCGAATTCGTTCATGTTGTCGATGTGGACGGCGAGTGCACCGATCAGGCGGAGGGTGTATTCATCGACGGCGTAGGGGTTCTTTTTGCTTTGCTCCAAGTGGTGGGAGGTCTGGGTCATTTGCACATCCTGCCCGCCGGAGAGGGTTTCGAGGGAAATCCGGGCGAGCGGCAGGGTGGTGGCGGCGATCTGCACCAACCCGGGAGTCCAGGCCGGAATGTCATCGCGGAAGCGGACGATCGGCGACGAAAGGATCAGCCCGTCGCAGGGTGGGTCGTTGACGGGCGACTCGCTCCACGCCCGCGAGGCGATCAGCGCGCCCATGCTTTCGCCGAACCAGACGATTTTCGCATCCGGATGTTGCTCCTGCACCAACTGGGTGAAGGCAAAAAGATCGCGATACCAGTCCTTCGGGTCGCCAATGTCTCCACGGCGCTGGTGGATCGGGTCGCTACCCTGACCACGGACTTCGTAGGCGTAGAGGCCGGTTTTGGGTTGATGGCGGAGAAGGTGGTTGCCGAGATTCGCGTAGTCGATGGAGGCGCCGCAGAAGCCGTGGATGCCGATGAGGACCACGTCCGGCTCGGTTTTTTCAGAAATCCACTTCCGGTAGCCGAAGGAGTCGGCCTTGGCGCTCTTGGTGCCGTTCGGGTGATTTACCAGCGTGAATTGGGGCCCGCAACCCGCCAGCACGAGCGCCGCAATGCAGGCGATCAACCTGCGGAATTTAACTACTGATAATCGAATCACGGCGGAAACGTCGCAGAATCCACGGAAAGCGCAATGCCGGAACCCGGCGGCGAAAATTGATAGGCTCCGGCGATAAAATGAATTTCCATCCGGCCGAAATCGTATATGGATGCAATCGACCCAAATCGTCAATTCCATGAAAACTCCCCATTGCGCCGTCTCGGCGTTCCTGGCCATCGCGCTGGCCGCTTCCGCAGCTCCACGGCTGGTCGTTTCCACTCCCTCGCTGGTTCCCGAATCACAGGTCGATGTCGTGTTCGACTCACCCGTCGTCGAAACCTCGGAACTCGGCAAAACCATCGAAAACACCTGGCTTGAAATCCAACCCGCGCTCCCCGGCAAGCTGCGGTGGAAGGCGCAGAACATCGCACAATTCATCCCGGCGCAAGCTCCGGGCATCGGCGCAAGCTACACGTTTGCGATCCCGCAAAACCGCAGCCATCTCGACAAATCCCCCGTCCCCGCCGGGAGGTTCACCACGCTCGCGAGCGAACCGTTCCGCATCACCGCCGCGAACGCGCAGAACCGCTGGTCGTCGGACTACTCGCCATCCACCAGCGAGTGGCTCATCGTTTTCAACGACGCCGTCGATCCCGCCACGGCGGCGAATTTCGTCTCCTTCAGTTCGAGGTCCGGCCAACGCGTCGCCGCCCGCCTCGAGCAAGCCACCGTCGCTCGCGCCGGTTACTATGGGAACAACTACAAGACCTGGGCGTCGCGATTCCCCGGCACCCCCGCCGTCGAAACCACGCAGGAAA
>JBEDKU010000651.1:0-3638 GCA_041172045.1 Verrucomicrobiota bacterium
GCTTGCTGCCCAAGGCCGCCGCCGCCATCGGAATTTCCTTCCCCGAGTTGTGTAAAACCATCGCCGAGCTCTCCCTCAAACTCCGCTCCTGACATGTCCAAACGCCACACCAGCAAAGTCCGCCGCCACTCGCGCTCGAAGGTGCTCGAAGTGCGCGTGATGTCGCCGCGCATCGCCTGGCTTGAGTTCCTCAGGCTGACCGGCGGCCTGACAAAATACGCGTTGATCCTCGCCGCGGTCGGCGGCATCGGCTGGGGCGTCTGGCAGGGCATCCAGCGCGCGTTTTACAAGAATCCGGATTTCCAACTGAAGGTCATCGATCTGAATGCGAACCCGGTCATCGATGAAAGCGGCCTCGCCGAAATCATCGGGATTTCCCCGCCGCCGAGCTTGTTTGAAATCGATGTGGCGGGAGTGACCGCCAAGCTCAAGGCCCTGCCCGGCATCGCAGACGCCCGCGCGGAGCGGCATCTCCCCGGCACCCTGATGGTGCGGGTGGTGCCCCGGACGCCACGGGCGTGGATTTCCTGCCCGGAGGCGGGTCTATCCGAAGTCCGCCGCGCCGGCGCCATGCTCGTCGATCGCAACGGCGTCGCCTACCCCTGTCCCGACCTTCAGCTGGAGGCCGCCAAGGGTCTGCCGATGATCCAGCTTCCGCCCTCCGGGAAGAACCCCATCGCCGCCGGCCAGCACCTCGGCCACCCGGAGCTGGCCCATTGCTTCCGGCTGCTGGACTCCGCGTCCGAAGCGGATCCGGAGTCCATCCACTGGATCGACTCGGTGAAACAGGTGAACGCCTGGTCCTTGCTGCTAGTGACCCGCCAGGGAACTTCATCGACGTTCGGGCTTGGAGATCACGAGCGGCAGATTCAGAGTCTCCGCTTGGCGATGGACCATTCGAGTGAAAAGGGATACACCATCGACACCATCAACCTGATTCCCAAGCATAACATCCCCATCACCTTGCGCACCGAGCCCCCCGCGCCGCGCGCCACTCCCGTGACCGAGCCAAGCCCCGAGGAGCTCCGCGCGGACCGACGTTCGCGTGACATGAAGACTCTTCTCAACCGCAACTGATTCCTTTCCGCAATCCACCCCCATGGCACGCCGCACTAAAATTCATGTCGGACTCGAAATCGGCACCAGCAAGACCTGCATCGTCGTCGGCGAGGTGAAGGCGGACAGCGCCGTCAAAATCCTGGGCATCGGCGTGACCAAAACCGCCGGCGTGCGCAAGGGCGAGATCTATGATTTCTCCCAGGCCCGCGCCTGTCTCAAGGACGCGCTCGCCAAGGCCGAGGACGCCAGCGATGTCGAAATCGGCAGTGTGTTCCTCGCCGTCACCGGCTCCCACATCCAGGGCGTCAACCACCGCGGCACCTACCGCCTGCCCGATGGCGAGCCGACCGTGACCGCCGAGCACGTCGAGGAGGCGCGCACCATCGCCCGCGAGGTCCACATCCCGCCGGACCACGTCTATCTGCACCCGATCATCCGGAATTACTGGCTCGACGGACTCGAGCACTCCAGCACGCCGGTCGGGCTTTTCGGGAAGACCGTGGAGGCGGATTTCCACGTCGTGCACGGCATCGGCACCCGCATCCAGAACAGCATCAAGCTGGTCCGGGAAATGCCGCTGGAGGTCGATGACATCGTTTTCTCGCCCATCGCCACCGCCCAGATGGCGCTCGACCGCGAGCAGCGCGAGCGCGGCGCGCTGGTCATCGACATCGGCGGCGGCACCACCGACTACGCGCTCTATCTGAATGGGGCGATCGCCGCGTCCGGCTGCATCCCCGTCGGCGGCGACCACGTCACCAACGACATCCACCTCGTCACCGGCCTGCCGTTTTCCAAGGCGGACCGCCTGAAAATCATGGAAGGCGACGCCTCGGCGGATCCCGCGAAATCCGTGGGCTCCGCGAAACTCACCGACGACCGCGGCTTCGCGGAAGTCGAGGTCGGCCGTGGCATTCTCAACGAGATCATCCGCCAACGGCTCGAGGAAACCCTCAAGCTGGTGCGCGCCCGCCTGCCGGAAGGCGCGGTCGAGTCCATCGGAGCCGGTGTCTTCCTCACCGGCGGCACCAGCCTGATGCGCGGCTTCGACGGGCTCGCCTTCGACGTTTTCGGCCGTGACATCTATCGGCCCGAGCCGCCGGAAGTCAGCGGGGCGCATGCGAGTTTCAAGGACCCCCATTACGCCACCGCCATCGGCCTGATCCGCTACGCGCAGATCCTCGAGACCGAGCGCGCGGCACCGCCCGGTTTGTTTGGAAAAATCGGCCGCATGTTCTGGCCGTTCGGAAAATAAGAATCTCAACTCTCAACTATCAAATCCGCCATGATCCCCTACTCCCGCGACCCCCATCAGACCATTCCCACCTCCTCCGTGAAAATCATCGGTCTCGGTGGTGCGGGTGCCAACATGCTTGAGCGGATCGCGCTCGACGGCATGGAAGGTGCCGAACTGCTGGCGCTCAACACCGACGTCCGCACGCTCGCCAGCTGCCTGGCCCGGGAAAAAATCCAGCTCGGTGTGAATCTCACCAAGGGCCTCGGCTCCGGCGGCGATCCCGAACTCGGCCACCAGGCGGCGCTCGAAGCGGAGGAGCAAATCCGCGCCGCCATCAAAGGCCGCCGCATCGTCTTCCTCTGCACCGGCCTCGGCGGCGGAACCGGCTCCGGCGCCTCGCCCATCATCACCCGCATCGCCCGTGAGGAAGGCGCGTTCGTGGTGGTTTTCGCCACCATGCCGTTCGCCTTCGAAGGAAAACGCCGCCGCGAACAGGCGGAGACCGCTCTCAACGAGCTCGCCGTCCTTTCCAACGCGCTAGTCACCTTCGACAACAACCGCATGGGCGAGCTCGTGCTCGCCAAACAAGGCATCCACGAAGCCTTCGGCGCGGCGGACCACATGATTTGCGAGTCGATCAAAGCGGTCATCCGCCTTGTCGTCCGCCCCGGCCTGATCAACGTCGGCCTCGACGATCTGATGAGCGCCCTGCGCACCAACCGCTCGCGCTGCCTCTTCGGCTCCGGCATCGCCGAGGGCAAGGACCGCGCGATCAAGGCCTTGAGAAACGCGCTCAACAGCCCGCTGCTCGACCAAGGCACCCTGCTCAAGGACGCGCAAACCGTGCTCGTCCACCTCTCCGGCGGCGAGGACCTCACGCTGTTTGAAATCGAGCTGCTGATGCAGCGCCTGCAGAAATTCGTCCCGGACAAGGCCCACGTGCTCTTCGGCGCGGCCATCGATCCGGCGATGGGCGACTCGCTTTCCATCACCCTCATCAGCGCGCTGCCCGAGGATTTCCTCGCCATGGCCCCGCGCGAATCGCTCAGCCACCGCACCCAGGAAAATCCGATTCTCGATCCCAGCCAGGGCTTCACCCCGCCGCCTGTCAAAGTGGCCGACTTCGAACCCGTCGTGAGACTGGAGCCGGAGAAACCCGCGCCGACACCCGAGCCATTGTTCGAGCGGCCTGCGCCACCGGTGCGCCAGCCCGCTGCGGAACCCACCCCCGAGGCCTCCCCGCTTTCCAAATTCCGCAAAGCCGCCACCGATCTCGCCTCAGCCGCCGCGCCTTCATTGTTCGAAAGTGACCGGCCCTTCGCCGAGCCGGATTTCACCGCCA
>JBEDKU010000652.1:0-2603 GCA_041172045.1 Verrucomicrobiota bacterium
AAATACTCGCTGTCGGGTTTGGGCGTGAAACCCGTTGCGATTTCCAGCAGCGCGCTCTGTTGCGGGGCGATCTCGGGGAGATTGAGTTTTCCTTCCGCCACAGCGATTCCGTCCTGCAGCAGTTTCCACGAGCCGTTGACCGGGGTGATGTTGCGGAAGAAGTATTCATTCCTGATGTTCACCTTGAGCGTGGGCGTGGCGACGTCAACCGGCGTGGTGTGAATCTCCTGATAGGTCTTCCTCACCTCGTCAAACTGCGGTGAAGGTGAAAGCGTGGCGGTTACGATGCCGTTGGAGCAGAACGAGTAGTCGGTCGGTCGGTCGTTGAAATCACCACCGTAGGCGAGAAACTCCTGGGTCTTCGGCTTCTCCGCGTCCTTGGTGAAATCCAGCAGGACCACCGCTTCCGGACAATCTTCGATGATGTTCGTTAGCATCATGGGGCGGGAATAAACGGCGGCCTTGCGGATCGAGCCCCTGAACCGGCGGGCGGTTTCCTCGGTATCGATGCCGACCGAGAGTTCGTAGTCGTTTTTCGAAATGGCCGCCGTGCAGGGCTTGGAAGCGACGCCTGGGCCATCGATGAAAATCGCGAGCTGCGCGCCGTCATAAGTCCCGGCGTAGGTGTGGAACTTCGAGGCGGCGTCGGCCGGGAGTTTGGCAGTGACACTGTGCCAGGTGCCGGAGGAGTGGATGAAGAACTCCAAACTATCCCCGCTTTCGGTGATTTTCAGGCCGTAGGAGGTGTCTCCTTTTGAAATCAACGGCTGGCCACCTTGGCTCTGTCCCGGATTGTTCAGCCGGGCTTCCACGGCGAGGGTGAGGGGGCCGGTGAGATCGAGTTTGACGGATTTTTCGACCACCGCACTTCCTCCGAAAAGACCTTCCTTCGGGTCAAGCGAGCCGAGCAGTCGCACCCGGAGCTTGTTGCTGGAGAGATCCTCCACATCGTCGATCGTGTGTTTCATCGATAGGATTCCCTGATCCTTCCAATCCCAGATGAAGCCGCCCTGGAGCAGGCGTTCTTTGCGGAAGAGATTCCAATAATCGATGAGATTCCCCGAGGAGTTCCCCATTGCATGGTTGTATTCGCACTGGATCAACGGACGCTGGGTTTCCAACGGTTTCTTTTCCTCGGAGCGGGCGTATTTCTCACAGTTCGGAACGGTGTCATACATCGGTGAGTAGAGGTCCGCGTGGGCGGCATGGGCGGCCTGCTCGTAATGGACGGGTCGGGACGGGTCGCGTTGGCGGATCCATGCCGAGCACTTGACGAAATTCCCGCCATCGCCCGCTTCGTTGCCCATCGACCACATGATGATAGAGGGGTGGTTCTTGTCGCGCTCCACCAGGTTTTTGATCCGGTCGAGATGGGCCTCGAACCAGACGGGTTTTTTCGCGAGGGACTCTTCCTTGTAGCCCATGCCGTGGGATTCGATGTTCGCCTCGGCGACCACGTAGAAACCTAGCTCATCGCAAAATTCTAGCAGCGCCGGATCGTTCGGATAGTGGGCGGTCCGCACGGCGTTGATGTTGCCTCGCTTCATTTGCAGAAGGTCGGCGCGGATGTCCTCCCGGGTGCAGTAGTGACCGGTTTTCGGGTTGTGGTCGTGGCGGTTGACTCCCTTGATCAGGATCGGCTGGCCGTTGTGCAGAAGCTGGCCGTTCTTGATTTCATCGCGGCGGAAGCCGGTTTTTCCGGCGTAATGGGCGATTTCCGCACCCGCCGCGTCGGTGAGCGTGATTTGGTAGGCGTAAAGGTTGGGGACTTCGGCGGACCAAGGTTTGATGTTGGGGATCGGACCGAGAGAAACGCTGTGTTCGGCGGATTGGTTCGCTGGAATTTTCAGGGTCACGGGTGGTACCGCGATGGCTTTGCCGTCGGGCGAGGTGAGCGTGAGGGTCGCGGTGGCGGTGGATTCCGCCGGGCCGTGGTTGGCGATTTGGGCGCTGAAGCCGAGTTTGCCGGATTGATAGTCGTCGGTCAGTCCCGCCTTGATCCAGAAATCATTGAGGTCGAGTGCGGCGGCGGACCACAGATAGACGTCGCGGAAAATCCCGGACATGCGGAACATGTCCTGGTCCTCGAGATAGGAGCCGTCCGAATACTGGTAGACCTCGACGGCTAACAAATTTTCCCCGTCCTGAAGGTAGGGCGTGAGGTCGAACTCGGCGGGCGTCCGTGAATCCTGCGAGTAGCCGACTTTTTTACCGTTGATCCACAGATAGAACGCCGAGTCCACCGCGCCGAAGACGATGCGGGTGCGGCGACCGTTCCACGATTCCGGCACGGTGAACTTGTGACGATAGGACCCGACCTGGTTGCGGTTCCCGATCGGGAAATTGGTGAAATGCTGGGGTGGCTCGCCCATCACCGTTGGCGGGTTCTTGGCGAACGGATAGATGATGTTGGTGTAGAGCGGCGCGCCGTAGCCGTGCATCTGCCAGTTCGACGGCACGGGGATTTCCTTCCAAGCCGAGTCATCGAACGCCGGAGCTTCGAAACCCGGCGGCTTCCCCGACGGGTTGCCGGTGTGGTGGAATTTCCAGTTTCCATTCAGCAGTTGGCACCACGGGGATTCCAAGCGGGCCTTCGAGCCGGC
>JBEDKU010000653.1:0-4399 GCA_041172045.1 Verrucomicrobiota bacterium
TGACGAAGGAACCGGTATCAAGCCTGCAACTTCGCATTCATGCGCTGACCGCGAAAACGGCCACCCCGGAGGAGTGGGTCACACAATTGCAAACACAGCGCACCGCCGTGGAGGGTGTTGCCATCGCACAAACCCGAGTGAACCATGAGGCATACTGGACGGACTTCTGGAACAAGAGCTGGATCTTCGTGTCTCCTCAAAGTGGATCGGCAGAGCGCAAAATCCGGAGTCTCATCCCATCCAACGGACATCATTTCCGCGCCGGAGCGGATACCCATGGCGGCAATCTCTTTTCAGGGAATCTCGGTCGCATGTCTTTGCTCAAGCGCGCCTTGAGTTCGGCGGAAATCAAGGACCTGGCATCCCGTGGTCCGGATGCTCCCGGCCTCAAGGAGGCTGTGGTCCTTTATGGTGGGACTCCGGTGGCCGGCACCGAGATCGCTGATTCCGCCGCATGGACGGACTTGCCACAAATCACGGCCGAGACCTGGATCAACCCGTCGGCCGAAAATGCGGGCAGCAGAATCCTTGATAAGAGCACGCCGGGCCAAGATGACGGATTTCTGCTCGACACCCATCCGGGCAACAGCCTGCGCCTGATTGTCGGCGGGGTTTCCTATTCGGTTCCAAACTGTCTCAAGGCCGCCAACTGGAACCATGTGGCGGTGGCAGTGGATGCGCAGACGAACCGCATGGAGATCTATCTGAACGGCGAACGGGTGGCCGGTCGTGCTCCGGTTGCAAAACCGAATGATGAGTTTGCGGTCACGCGCGCCTACGTGCTTCAGCGCTGGGTCCAGGCCTGCGCCGGGCGGGGGGCGTATCCCATCAAGTTCAACGGCTCGCTCTTCACCGTGGATTACGTCCATCGTAAGCCCGATGGAAGCTTGCAGGAGCTCGGGCCGGACGCCCGTCAATGGGGTGGCTGCTATTGGTTTCAGAACACACGCGAGCCATACTGGGCGATGCTGTACTCCGGTGATTACGACCAGATGAGGCCACTCTGGAAAATGTATCGGGACGCCGTTCCGCTGTTGAAGGAGCGGACCCGGAGCTACTTCAATCACGATGGCATCTTCTGCTCAGAAACGATGCATCCTTGGGGACTCAACGCGCAGCACGACTTCGGCCATGGCAACAAGGGGCTCTATCCGATAAACCCCTACATCCGCTATTACTGGGACAGTGGCATCGAGCTTTGCATGATGATGCTCGACTACCTCGCTCACACGCAGGAGCGGGAATTCACCGCTTCCACGCTTGTTCCGATCGCCGATGAGGTGATCCGGTTTTACGACCAACACTATCAACGTGACGCGCAGGGCAAACTCCACATTTCACCCTCCGCAAGTCTCGAAACCTGGCACACGGCCGAGAACTCGCTCTCCGTGGTTGTCGGACTCCGCACGGTCCTGACACGGATGTTAGGTCTCCCGAAAGCGCTGGTCACAGCGGAGCAAAGGGAGAACTGGAAGCGTTTCCTGTCCGAGATGCCCGACGTTCCGATCGGCGAGGAAACCGGAAAGAAATGGATCAAGCCGGCTGAAGTCTATTCGGACCAGAAGAACTCCGAGAATCCCGAGTTGTATGCAGTCTTTCCGTATCGTGCCTACACCGTCGGCAATCCCGATCTGGATGTCGCGCTAGAAACCTGGCGCAGAAGACTCGTGAAACGCACCGGCGGATGGACGCAGGATCCCATCCAGGCGGCCATGCTGGGGCTGACGCAGGAGGCGAAGGAATATGTCATCACCAATGCGACGGATCGTTCTCCGGCCGGCAAGCCCGTCGTCGAGCCCCGGTTTCCCGCTTTTTGGGGGCCGAACTTCGACTGGACGCCGGACCAGTGCCACGGCTCGGTCACGCTCATCGCCCTCCAGCGCATGCTGATGCTCTGCGACGGGGATGCCATCCGTCTATTGCCAGCCTGGCCGGATGACTGGAATGCGGACTTCAAACTTCATGCTCCAAACCAGACCACGGTCGAAGGACGGGTCGAAAATGGTAAAATTGTTGAACTGAAGGTCACTCCGGAATCGCGACGCAAAGATGTCAAAATCAAAGGCCAATGATTGCAATGGAGCTGAAAGGAAAAACGGCCATGAGCTGTGGAAGGATCATCACAACAAATCCTCCCGTCAGTCCGCCCTAACGATCGGGTTCCGGCGGATAGGGCACGATCTGTGGCACAAACAGGACTGACAGCTTCTCCGCTTGCTTGGACGGCGGCACGATCATCACCATCTTCCGTCCTCTTGGCTGGCCGAAGAGGCGGGTTTGAAAACCGATGTGCCCATCCGCATCCTTGATGATAAATGGCAGAAAACCACCCAATTCCGGAATCGCGGGCCGCACCACCTTAATTGCCTCCGGAGGAAGTTTGTGGGTGGATCCGCCGAAATCCACCTGCAGCGGCAGGCTTGTGAAATTCAGAAAGCGAAAGGTCCCTGCGGGGAAGGCGTCGAGCGAGTCATCCATGCCGAAAATCCTGAGTGGAAGTTTTGATCCGTCCGGGGATTCCTGGATCATGAACAAGAATTGTTTGGAGCCCTGCGGCAGTGTTGCCTTGCCTACCAGTTCATACCCTGGTTTGCCATCCGGCTGGTCTTTGGCGGTGTAGAGTTCCAGTGCTTCCTGTCCCTCAAGCGGATACATTTCCGAGCGTTGGCGGGCCGGGAGCGTGAGTGGCAGGAATTTCTCCTTCTGGCGGTAGAATATCCCGGGATATGGCAATTCCTTCCAAACCACGCAGGAAAACTTCATGGCAGATGGCGCATCGGAGGCTTGAGCGCCCGCCAGTGTCGGGAAGATTACCCACAGGATCGCGGCGATCGTGGCTGGCATTCGTTTGATGTTCATCGCAGGAATACTATCAGATTTCGGACTGGCTCAACCATCGGAATCCAACCAGATTGAACCGTCGTCCGAATTTCTGATTGATGGGATTGAGTTTGGTGGTGGATGATTGCGACGGGTTGTTAGCCTCGTCCCACGGTTCGTTGTTGGCGGGGTCCGTCTCCGGATCCAGATATTCGGGAACCCGCTGGACCACGGCCTCGCAAATGGCTTTCGCCAGAACCGTCGTGCCATCCGCCGAGCGCGCCTCGCCGTAAGCGCGGATGCGGAATGTGTCCGAACGGGCCGTCAAGCGCGGGGCCAGTGGTAGCAGAAGGTCCGCCTGGGTGATGTCTCCGGGGATGCCCGTGGTGGTGGTGCGGCTTCCAACCGGCGGCGGGTCGGGAAAGTATCTTGTGATCGCCCCCGAATAGACGGGAGCGATTCCACCGCCCCCGGTTTTCACCGGGCCATTGATCCCGGACTCTTCGATCGCCGCCTGCAACGCTCCCATGTAGTGGGTTTCGCTCTTCTTTGGAGTTCCCACGCGATGATTGACGAAATCCGACAGGCTCATGAACGGGCCGCGAAGTTTGACCTGCTTCACGATCTGGGTGGCGAGGCTCTCGATCTGGCTGTCGCTCAGCCGCGAAAATCCGGACCAATGGGTGGCCGCATCCGGACTGAAAGCCGGAGAAGTGCTTTTGGGAAAGGGAGTTCCGGAAGCGGTGTTCGTCCCGGATCCTTGTGCATAGTCAACCGCCAGATTGCGATTCCCCCGCAGGAAGGCCGTCCATGCCGGGACGGAAGTGGAATTCACATTGAAGACGCCATCCACCAGACTGTAGGCACCAAATTTGCGGTAGCCATCGTCCGCCGCAAGCTCCGTGACAACCGCCAGAGTGCTTTTTCCGGGCGGAAGATAGGGGCGCAACACCGGATTGGCCTGTGCGGTTTGGTAATCCGGACTGTAGAACTTGGTGAGCGTGTCGGAGAGGCTGCCGGAACTGGAATAACCTGAGGACCCCATCGTGAAGGCTGGAGCGATTCCTGAAAGCCAGTAGCGGTCAAACAAGGCGTCATTCAGCAACCAGGAGCTGTCCGAAGCCGTGGCCGTCATCCAGGGCATTCCGGTAACCGGACCATAAGGTGATACAGGCGAGACCAGGACGCTGGACCACGAGTTTCCGACAGCCCGGAGAGGTTGCATGGCCCCGACGGTGAGGTTCGCATCAGCGAAAGCGGCCAATGAGAGAATCGGCCCGGATGGGATATTGATCAGCGGCACGGCTGTGGAACCATCGGCATAACTCGCCCCCCAATAGCCGCTGTTGAGTTGGGTTGCCGGGAAATTGATTCCGGCGCGCTGCAGGAGCGTGTCCACATCGCCGGGATCGGCGATCGCACTGTAGGTCTGGCTCAACAGACATGGACGCCACATGTCGTGGTAGCCACCCATCGGAAACGGATTGAACTGAGTGAAAACCTCCACCGGATTGGGCGCTTCTCCCTGATGCGCTGCGGGTTTTGTCAAGTAGGCGCTGATGCCGAAGAACCGCTTCGT
>JBEDKU010000654.1:0-2932 GCA_041172045.1 Verrucomicrobiota bacterium
CATCGATCCAGCGCGGTAGCCGGTTTCTTCCAAGAGCTCGCGCCCGGCGGTGGCGGCCAGCGATTCTCCGGCGAATTCCGGCTCGTCGCCCACCAGTCCGGCGGGCACCTCGATCACCTGCCGCTGCATCGGGATCCGGAATTGCTCGACCAGGATGAGCTCACGCTCGGGCGTGATGGCGAGGATGCCGACAGCGGCGTCCGAGTTCGGCCGGCGGACGAAATCCCAGTGGCCGATGCGGAAAAGGCCGAGCCAGCGGGTTTGGAAAAGAGTTTCAATGATGGGCATGGTGGGATTCGGGGCAAGAAACGTTGGCATGCGGGCGTAAACGGCGCTACTGCTCCCGCGCCCTGATGCCCCGCCACGATTTCCAAATTCCCGTCACCTTCAAGCACCGTATCATCTTCACCCGGGACGCTTTCAATCCGCTCAACCCCGAACTCGCCGACGTGCTGGCGGAAGACGGGGGCCGCCGGGCGATGGTCTTCGTGGAGGAAAATGTCGTCGCCATGTGGCCGGACCTGGCCGATGCGATTCAAATGTATTTCAACGAGCTGGAGCTCGACTTCCGCGGCATCTCGGTTTTCCCCGGCGGCGAGGTGGCGAAAGCCGACGACCACCTGGTGCGCGAAGTCTGGGCGGCGATCGAAGCCGCCCACCTCGACCGCCATTCCTACGCGCTCGTCATCGGCGGCGGCGCCTTTCTCGACGCCGTCGGCTACGCGGCCGCCACCGCCCATCGCGGCGTCCGTTTGATCCGGTTTCCGACCACCACACTCTCGCAGGACGACAGTGGCGTCGGCGTGAAGTGCGCCATCAACGCCTTCGACAAGAAAAACTGGGTCGGCGCGTTCGCGGTGCCTTACGCGGTCATCAATGATTTCCAATTCCTCCACACCCAGGACGAGGAAACCCGCCGCGGCGGCCTGATCGAGGCGGTCAAGGTCGCCCTGGTGCGCGACGCGGAGTTCTTCGAGTGGATCGAAAGCAACCTGCCCGCCCTCGCCGAACTGGAGCCGGAAGCCCTCGAAGCCTGTGTGGAAAAATCCGCGCTGCTCCACGCCCGACACATCGCGACCGGCGGGGATCCGTTCGAGACCGGGTCGAGCCGACCGCTCGATTTCGGCCACTGGGCGGCGCACAAGCTGGAGGCGATGACGCACTATCAGCTTTCCCACGCTCCGGCCGTCGCCATCGGGCTGGCCCTCGATACGATGTATTCGGCGCGCTCCGGACTGCTGAAATTTTCCATCGCCGAGCAAGTGCTGCAAGTGCTCGGCGGCCTGCGGCTCGCCGTTTACCACCCCGCGCTCGACTGGCAGGACGACACCGGGCGACGCCGGGTGCTCGACGGCCTCGATGAATTCCGCGAGCACCTCGGCGGGGAACTCACCGTGCTGCTACTGGCCGACGTGGGCTGCGGGGTCGATGTCCATCAAATCGACGAAAACCTGTTGGGCGACTGCATCAACGAACTCAGAACCCGCTGGGAACGACTGGATTGAGCGCATTCATCGGGCTTGCATTCGCCGGAAAATCCCGGCAATCGTAGCGAATGCGTCTCCGCTCAATCACTCAGTTGTTGCTCTTCTCTGCATTCACCGCGTCCCTACCAGCAGCGGTCTCGCTGCCATCCGATAGCTCCGCAGCCATTCCAGCGGCGGCGGAGGGCCCCGCCAAAGAAGCGATGGAAGCCTTCCAAGCCGGCCGCCACGCCAAGGCCGTCGAACTCGCGAAACCCCTAGCCGAACAAGGAAACACCGACGCTCTCTATCTGCTCGGATTCGCCAGCGAGTCCGGCAAGGGCCTCGAAGCCTCCCGCGACAAAGCCCTCGAATACTATCGCAAGGCCGCCGAAGGAAAGCACAAGGACGCCATTTACCGCCTCTCCTTCATCCTGCTCGCCTCTGAAAAAGAAGACGAGCGCGACCAGGCCCGCGAAGCCCTCGAATCCGCCGCCAAGGACGATCCCGCCGTCGCCGGCCGCATCCTCGGCGAGGCCTACCTGCGCGGCCGCCTTTCCCCCACCGCGGATCCCGACAAGGCGGTCTTCTGGTGGAAGCGCGCCGCCGATGCCGGCGACATCCCGTCACTGCTGCTTGTCGCCCGTTTTTATGAAGGCCAGTTCGGCTTTCCCGAACTCAAGGACGTGAAGGAATCCCTCGCCAACTACGGCAAGGCCGCCGGCTTGGGCGACGCCGGAGCCATGGCCGCCCTCGGCTCCCGCCTGCTCAGCGGTGAGGAAAAACTCCGCGACGAGGCCAAGGGCCGTGAGTGGCTCAAGAAAGCCATTGCCGCCAAGGAATACAGCGCCTACCTCGCCCTCGGCGATTACGAGGAAAACGTGAAAAAGAACCCCAAAGCCGCCCTCGCCGAATACGAGCGCGGCAAGGACGTCGGCCAAATCGACTGCATCCTGCGCACCGCCGATTTCTACATCGAGGGCAAGGGCGTGGAAAAGGACGCCACCCGTGGCCTCGCGCTGCTGGAAAAAGCTGCGGAAGCCGGCAGCCCGGTCGCCAGCTTCCGCCTCGCGGTGCAGGCGCTCTCCGGCGAGAAGCCCGACCTGCTCGGCGGTTACAAATTCCTGCTCGCCGCCGCCACCGGCAACCTCGCCGAAGCCCAGAACGAGCTCGGCCTGCTCTACCTCTCCGGCAAGCTCGCCGCCGCCGACTCCCCCGCCGGCGTCGCCTGGCTGACCCGCGCCGCCCAGAGCGGTTCCGCCCAAGCGCAGAACAACCTCGCCACCCTCTATGAGCGCGGTGCCGCCGGACTCACCCAGAATCTCGAAAACGCCGGCCAACTCTACTCCCTCGCCGCCAACCAAGGCAACGCCCCCGCCACCCTCGCCCTCGCCCGCCTCCTCTACGAAGGCATCGGCACCAAGTCGGATCCGGTCAAGGCAAGGGCCCACGCCACCCGCGCCCAAGAG
>JBEDKU010000655.1:0-2736 GCA_041172045.1 Verrucomicrobiota bacterium
GGGTGACGGCTGTGAAACGGGGGCGTTGGAAGTGCGCCATCACCAGACCCGCCTAACTTGATAGGAATCGATGATTTTGTCCACGGAGATGATTCCCAATCCAAGACGCTTGGCCTGGCAAACCAGCATGCGATCGAAGGGATCGCCATGATGCTTTGGGAGTTCCTGGAGGAGACGGCAGTCGTCGATGGTTGGCGAGAGGAGCGGCACGCCGATGCGCTTCAACTCGTCCGGGTAAATCTGGTTCCAGTCGTCGGTGATTTCGAAGTCGAATCCCTTGCCGGAGAGTTTGATGGCGATTTCCCAAAAGCTGGCCGACGAGTGACAGAGCGGAAGTTTGCCGTCGATGGCTTGAGCCGCTGGTCTTGAAAGGCGCTTGTCGCCATGCAGCATCCAGAGCAACGCGTGGGTGTCCAGCAACCAGCCTGTCACGGTGGTGGCGGTCATGAGGCGTTGAAGGTTTTGGCGATTTCCGCGTTAAGCACGGGGGCGTCGAAGTTCTCGCCCATTTTGAATTTCCTTCCTTTCAGGCCGCCGATCCGGGTCTTGCCGGAGAATTCCTCCACCATGCACAGCCTCACCACCGGTTTGTCGCGGCGGGCGATGATGACTTCCTCACCGCGCTCTGCGGCCGCGATCAACCGGGAAAGTTGCGTTTTTGCCTCATGGATGGTGACTTGCATGACCGTGGAAAATTAGCCAAGTTGGTCAGGATGATCAACTGGATTATTCCGGCGCCGGAATGCTTACGGCAGCGGCTCGGAAAGGTTTCGCCCGGGGTGGTGGAGAATAAATCGGGTCAGGCCTCACGGAGTCACACGAATCGGTCCAGCTCCGCATCATTCCCGTCCATCTCCAGTCCGTCGGGTGTTTCTTTCGTCCCTGGGAGCGGTTGGGCAGAGTCGGATGGATGAGTGAGGATGCGTCTTCGTTTGGGCTGGACCGGGGTGAGTGGTGGGTTTTTGATGGATGGGGCGAGGATGAATGAATGAAAGCCGGATTGAAATCCGCGGTCCTTGGGGAGGTTTCCACCCGTTGTCCGGGTTGATAGAGGAAGAACAGGCAGGAATGCCTGTATCATCCCGTCACTGCGCCGCTTCCCGCGCGAGCAATTCCGCCTCCTCCTCGTGCGAGTGGACTTGCAGGGAAACCTGCACCCCTTCCCGCTCGGCCGCCGCTTTTAAAACGCCCCGGATCGCCGATGCGGTGAAGCCGTTGCGCCCGATGAGCATCGCCACGTCCGCCTTGGCCAGCACGAGCTTGAAGCGCAACCGCTTGGGCCCCAGCTCCGCCACCTTGAGCTGCGCCTGCGCGGGCTCGTCGATCAAATTGACGGCCACGTATTGGAGGAAATTCTTCAAACGATCTGTCACTGCCTGCATGGTGGGCGGAAGATGATGCGGGGTTCAGCACTCCGCAAGCCAAGGTTACGCCGCGGAGTGCGTGCAGCCTGCTGCCGCTGTGATGCCCGCAGCCTGCTGCGGCATGCATGGGAGTGGATTCCAGTGAGAAAACCACGCCCAGCCCCGCCAGCAGGCTGGCAACACCCGACAGCGGCAGCAGGCTGCGCGCAGTCCAGGGAACGCCATCCGCTCTTGCCAGTTTCCGAATCGCCCGCCATTTTCCCGCTCATGTCACGCAGTCACCGCATCACGATCCTCGCCGGAGACGGCATCGGCCCCGAAGTCATGGCCGAGTCGCTCCGTATTCTCAAAGCCGTTGAGGCGAAATTCGGCTTCACCGTTTCCCGCAGCGAGCACCTCGTCGGCGGCGCGGCGATCGACGCCACCGGCCACCCGCTGCCGCCGGCCACCGTCGCCGCCAGCGAGGCTGCGGATGCCATCCTCTTCGGCTCCGTGGGCGGACCGAAATGGGAAAACCTGCCACCCGACATCCAGCCCGAGCGCGGCGCGCTGCTTCCATTGCGCAAGCACTTCGGCCTCTTCGCCAACCTCCGCCCCGGCGTCTGCCTGCCCGCGCTGACCCACGCCTCGCCGGTCAAACAGGAACTCATCGCCGACGGCTTCGACGTGCTCTGCGTGCGCGAGCTCACCGGCGGCATCTATTTCGGCACGCCGAAAGGCCGCGAGGAGCGCAACGGCGAGCCCGTCGCCTTCGACACGATGGTTTACATGAAGAGCGAGATCCAGCGCATCGCCCGCGTCGCCTTCACCGCCGCCATGGGCCGGAAAAAACAACTGCTCTCCGTGGACAAGGCGAACGTGCTCGCCTCCTCCGTGCTGTGGCGCGAGACCGTCATCGAGATTTCCAAGGAATTTCCCGAAGTCCAACTCTCCCACATGTATGTGGACAACGCCGCCATGCAGCTCATCAAGCGCCCCGGCTCCTTCGACGTGCTCGTCACCGAGAACCTCTTCGGCGACATCCTCTCCGATGAAATGGCGATGATCTCCGGCTCGCTTGGCATGCTGCCGTCCGCCTCGTTAGGAAAACAACGCGAGGACGGCCTCTACTTCGGCCTCTACGAACCGTCCGGCGGCTCCGCTCCGGACATCGCCGGCCAGGGCGTCGCCAACCCGATCGCCCAGATCCTCTCGCTCGCCATGCTGCTGCGTTTCTCCCTCGGGGAAATCGAAGCCGCCGACGCGATCGAAGCGGCGGTCGCCAAGACCATCGCCGACGGCTACCGCACCGGCGACATCGCCACCAGCCAACCGGGCGAGACGAAAGTCGGCACCGCCGGCATGGGCGACGCGGTGCTGGCCCGTCTGTGAC
>JBEDKU010000656.1:0-3493 GCA_041172045.1 Verrucomicrobiota bacterium
CTGACCAAGACCGGCGCAGGTCGCTTGATCCTCTCCGGCTCGAATACCTACACCGGTCCGACGACGATCACCGCCGGCAGGTTGGCGCTGGGCGCGAATCAGGTTCTGCCCGATGGCTCGGCGGTTGCCATCGGCAACGCCACGCTGGACGCGGCGGCCTTCACCGACACCGTCGGCACCTTGGAGATCACCGGCACCGCCACCATCCATCTGGAATCAGGGGCCGCTCTGGCTTTTGCCGACAGCAGCACTATCGACTGGACCGGCGGCACGCTGAACCTTACCGGCACCTTTGTTTCAGGCGCATCGCTTCGATTCGGCACCAGCAACACCGGCCTGACAGCCACCCAACTCGCCAAGATCTCCGGCAGCGGCTTGAGCTCCTTCGCCCTGAATGGCGGCGGCTACCTAACCGCCACCGGCGGCAATGCCTTCGACTCCTGGGCCAACGGCACCTTCGCCAACGGCGCTTTGAGCGACACCACCCTGACACTCGACTTCGACGGCGGCGGACTGGCCACCGCCATCGAGTGGGTCCTCGGCGGCGATCCGACCACGGGCGGCGACGACGCAGGCAAGGCCCCGACCTGCGACCTCACCACGGACCCGGCTTACCTGACCTACACCTATCGCCGCAGCGACGCGGCAAACGCGGATCCCAACACCAGCATCCAGGTGGAATACGGCAGCGACCTGGGCGGTTGGACCTCCGCGGTGGCGGGAGCGGATGTCATCATCACCGAGTCAGACGACTTCTACGGAACCGGAATCGACCAGGTTGAAGTGAGAATCAAGCGGAGCTCCTTCGGTGATAGAATCTTCACCCGCCTGAAAGTGGCGGTCGCGCCCTAAGGGGCATGGACGTCCCGTCCATGCTTCCAGTTGAAACAAGCCCTCACAGCGAGATCTTCAGCGAGACTTTGCAACCGGCTGGGAGAGTCACCTTCCGTTCGTTTGCTTTAGCACCTTCGGCGAGCCTCGCACCGTCGGCATTGATATCCCGGATCTCCCGAGGAAGCACGACCGTGATTTCCTGCGCGCGGGCGGAAGTCATTTCCACCTCCACCTTCCCTTCATCCCAGTGCAGGCGGTTCAGCTCGATCGCACCACGGCAGAGGACGCCCTCGATGGTGCCCTTGTTCCAGGCTTTCGGCAGCGCGGGTAACAGCCGGACCTTTCCCGGAAAGGAATCGGCCAGCGCCTTGATGACGACCGACGGCTGGCCGCCGCTGATGTCCATGTTGAACAACGCGCGGCGGTTGTGCATGGAGGCCAGGTTGTTGAGCCAGAAGCCGTTGACGAGGTGCTGGAGGCAGAGATGAACGATCTCACCATGGCCGAGACTGGCGGAAACCTGACCGAGCTGCACGATGCCGAAGGACATGTAGCCGCGCTTGTTGTCCTTCCAGTAGCGTTCGAGCTTGTCCTCCACGCTCTTGATGAACGCGCCGCGGAGCTTGGGACTGCTGGCGATCTCGTCGGGCAGTCCGTCGTAGAGCGGATAGAGCTGCGACGAGTGGCGGTGGGCGTCGTTGTTGCCGAGCTTGGGCGTGAGCCATTCCTTGATGATGCCGTTCTCCTCGACCGAGTAATCCGGCATTTGCGTCAGCATTTTTTCCCACACCGGGATTCTATCGGCATTGCGGCCGAGTTTGCGCGAGGCGGCGATGGTGTTCTCCAACAACTCCTTGGCGGCGGCGACGTCCATGGTGGCGTTGAAGGTCGCTTGGGACTCCGACCCGGCGGGCCAGTTTTCCGGCGACTGCGCGGGCGACAGAATGTATTTGCCGTCAGGGCCTTCAACAACGAAGTCCTCGAAGAACACGGCGACCTTTTCCATCAACGGCAGCGCGCGCTCCGCGAGGAATGTCTCGTCGCCCGTGTAGAGGGAGTAGTCGTAGAAAAAGTGAGCCGCCCACGCGGCTCCGGCCACCCACATGCCGCCGGCGAAGCTCTCCGCAAAGGCGTTGTTAAAGCCATGGGTGGAGGTGCGCGATGGCAGCACGATGCCGCGGCAGCCGTAGAAATGCCTGGCATTGAGCTCCATGTCCGGCACCAGCGATTCGATGTAGCGGATGTATGGAAGCATCAGTTCGGGCATGTTGCCCATCAGGTCGGCGGCGATGGCGGAGGGCACGTTGCCGTTGTGGGTGTAATCACTGGCCCAGCCGGGAACGTAGGTGCCGCCCCACACGCCCTGGAGGTTCGGCGGCAACTCGCCGGTGGAACAAATGATGTTGTAGCGGCCGGCATCGAATTGTTTTTCCAACCACGCGCGGTTGATGTTTTCAAAGGTGCTTTCCTCCATCAACCGCTCGGTGGGCTTCTGGTGGTCGGCACCACCGCCGAGATCGAGCCTCATGCGGTTGAACAACGCGCCGTGCAGCGCGGCGTGGTTCTTGAGCAGCGCGTCATAGTCGTTAGGAACGGCGGCGAGTTTGGACTCGAGTGCAGCTTGCTCGGATTTCCCCGCATCCATGAGCAGGCGGATGTCCACGAAGAGCAGGACGCTGTCGGCCCCCTTGAGGGTGAGCGTGCCGTCGGCGGAGGCCTCGCTGCTGCCGCCGGAAGACACCACGCGGGCGCGGCCCTCAAGCGCCTTGATACTGCGCGGATAGGATTTGAGAAAACGCGCGCTGAAGGTGAGGGCACCGGCGTCAGCACCGCTTTTGAGATCACCGAAATGCTCCTGGAACATCTCATCGGATTTTTTGGCGATGTCGCTATCGTCATTGAACTCGTCGCTCGGTTCGCGCGCTTCGAGTTTCAACTTGCAGTGGATGGATCCGGCTTTTGGACCGGTGAGCTTGATGACCGCCACGCCGTCCTTGCGGGAGACGAACATCCGGCGCTCGAAGACACCACGGTCGTCGGCCCAGTGGACGACCGCCTCGCCCGTTTGGAAATCCACCGACCGCGCGTAGTCGCGCACCTCGCCCTGCGCCTCGCTGTCGATGGTGAGATCGAAAGCGGGGACATAGAAATCCGGATACATGAAACTCTTCTGGCCGGAAAGCTTGAATTGCAACGCCTCGGCCTCCTTGGATTTCCCGTCGGCGATCAGCTTGCGGATTTCAGGCAGGTGGGCGGACTGGTCCGGTGGCACGTGCGGTGCGCCCATGGGCATGAACAGCCGCTCGTGATTGAAGATGATCCGCTCGTCGAGCGGGCGGCTCAGCGCGTTGAGGGCAAGGGTGCCGTTCGCGGTGATGAGCCCCTCCTCCCAGCTTTTAGCGGGTTTGATGCTGACAAACCCCCGCGCGGGGACGGGCAGATAAAGAGGAGCTGCATGGGTGTTCATGACGGTCAAACCAAGGATTGCGAGCACCGGCCGGGCGAAAATCATCGGGTCAATGACAGGGTGGCGGGTTGCATGAGGGATAGCTGACACAACTGCAACACTCGGTAGTTTCTACTGGCTAGGTTTTGAAACAACAGGTCTTTCACCTGATAAGAAGCGCCTTGCTTAGCTCGGCGCACAACGTATAGGCCA
>JBEDKU010000657.1:0-4358 GCA_041172045.1 Verrucomicrobiota bacterium
AGCGTGGAAGTCCACCACGCCGACGGCGTGAAATTCGACGGCCGCCAACTCTTCAAACACCGCCCGCTGAAGTTCCTCGGCAACCTCCCCTACTCCTGCGGCGGCGCGATTTTGAAAAACCTGCTCAGCCGCCCGCATCCCTTCGAACGCGCGGTAATCATGTTACAAAAGGAAGTCATCGACCGCCTCGGCGCGTCGCCCGGCACCAAGGACTACGGCATCCTCTCGCTGCGGACGCAGGCGAACTGGGAGGTGAAATCGCTGCGCACCGTGCCGCCTGAGGCGTTTTACCCGCAGCCGAAGATCGACTCCAGCGTCGCCGTGCTCACCCCGCGGACCAGTGGATTGCCAACCTTCGACTACCGGCTTTTCGACGAACTCATCCGCCGCGGTTTCGCCCAGCGCCGCAAGCAGCTCAAAAAACAACTGCCCGACGGCCCGCCGTGGGACGAAACCACCGTCAGCCTCGGCGTCACCGCCACCGTCCGCGGCGAAGAGCTCACGCTCGCGCAATGGGTCGACCTCACCCGCGCCTACGATCCCCACCCGCTCAAGGATGTGCCGCAGAAGTCCGGAGAAATTTTCGACGTCGTGGATAGCGACGACCAGGTCACCGGCACCGCCACCCGTGCGGAAGTTCATGCGCAGCGGCTCACCCACCGTGCCGTGCATGTCTTCGTTTTCAACAAACGCGGTGACCTGCTCCTGCAAAAACGCTCCCTCCTCAAGGACATGTGCCCCGGCCTGTGGGACTCCAGCGTCTCCGGCCACCTCGACTCCGGCGAGTCCTACGAAACCGGCGCCGTCCGCGAGCTCGAAGAGGAAATGGGCATCACCGCCGAGACCGCGCCCGAGGAAATCGCCCGCATCAGGCCCGGCGTCGAAACCGGCTGGGAACACGTCCGCCTCTATCGCACCCGCCACGACGGAGCCCTCCGTTTCCCCGCCGCCGAGGTGGACGCCGTGATGTGGTTCCCGCTCGCGGAAATCGCCGCCTGGATCGCCGCCCACCCTGCGGATTTCGCGCCCGGTTTCTTGGAATGCTGGAAAAAATTCACCGAACTCTGAGCCATGAAACTCTTCGCGACGCTCGCCGCCGCCGGGCTGGCACTCACCTCCTGCCAGAAATCCGCACCGGACGCGCTCGGCTATCAGATCGTCTCCACCCGCCCGCACGACCCCGCCGCCTACACCCAAGGCCTGCAACTCACCGGCGGCCGTCTGTTTGAAAGCACCGGCATGTACGGCGAGTCCACGCTGCGCGAAATCGAACCCGCCACCGGCAAGGTGATCCGCAAGCGCCCGCTCGCCAAGACCGTCTTCGGCGAGGGCCTCACCATCCTCAACGGCGAAATGTTCGTGCTCACCTGGAAGGAAAATACGGCCTACGTCTTCGAGCCGGACACCTTCAAGCCCATCCGCAGCCACTCCTATCAGGGCGAGGGCTGGGGCCTCACCACCGACGGCAAACTGCTGATCATGAGCGACGGCAGCAGCGACCTGAAATTCATCAACCCCAAGGATTTCACCGTCGTCAAAACCCTCGAAGTCAAAGACGGCAAAACTCCGCTGAAGCTCCTCAACGAGCTCGAATGGATCGACGGCCAGATTTTCGCCAACATCTACACGACCGACAAAATCGCCCGGATTTCCCCCGAAGACGGCCAGGTCACCGGCTGGCTCGACCTCGCCGGCCTGAAAAAACAACTTCCCAAGCCGAACCGCGCCGATGTCCTCAACGGCATCGCCTACGATCCCGCCACCGGCCATCTGCTCGTCACCGGCAAATACTGGCCGCAGATGTTCGAAATCAAGGTTGCGAAAAAATAGTGTCCACGGAACTCGAACTTGATTCGCCGCTCAGCGGAGACGGCGGCGCGTGACCCGCTGTTTCATGTGAACGATAGTGACCACTTGAAACTCCTCGTCGGCGACACCGTAAATGATTCGATAGAATCCTTCATGAACTTCGCGCAGACCGGATTCGATGAATTCGTGAACAGGGTGCCCTCTGGAAGGCATTCCAGCCGCACGCTCGACACGGGAAATCAAGCGTTCGATCTGCAATCGCGCATAGTGCTCCGAGTCGCGGTCGATAAAGTCACGGATGGCGTGCAGATCGCGCCGTGCTTGTGCTGCCCAAACGATGGTCATGCCACACCGAACTCGCTGCGGACGGATGCATGGTCATGCTTGCGTCCGTACCGCAAATCGGCGAGGCCACTTTCGATTTTCTGGCGGACGAGGATTTCATACATCAGATCATCCCAACTGGCGGATTCTGGCAATTCGCGCACCAACCGGGCGGCAGCCTTCTTAATCGAGGTCTTTTTTTCACCTGAAGTCATGCCACGAATTAGCCTCAAATGAAGGCGCGATGCAAGCCACCTTTCCCCTTGTGTTGTGACTTCCCGGACAACATTCGGGCGGAGGCGAAACCGTCCACTTGGGGGCGAATCGTAAAAATGGTGGTCTCCGCTTGCCTCCCCGCCACACCTGCTTACCTTCCGCCGCCCATGCCTTTGCCAGATCCCAGTCTCGAACCCGCGGTCCGCGACCCGAAAAAACTCCGCAACACCGCCTTCGTGCTCGTCGGCATCATGCTGCTCGGCGGTTGGCTGGTGCTCAAGGCCTACGAAGGCTGGTCCGTCGGCCAGGCCAAGGACGATCGTCCGGCAGTCATCTATCGCATCACGCCGGAGCGCGACCTCCGCATGCTCCGCCAGGATGGAAAAATCGCCGACGTCGTCGATCTCCGGCGCAATGTCATCGCCGTGAATGTCACCAGCATCCGCGACCCGCAAGCCGCGGAACTCAGCACGGCCGTGATGAAGCGCCTTGCCGCCACCTACGCCGGCACCAAGGAGTTCAGCCTCATCACCCTCGTCGTCGATCCCCTGCCCTCCGACAAGTTACACGCCAGCCTCGCCGAACTTGCCGCCGCCAACGGCATGAACCTGCCGCAGTGGTGGGTCGGCGGAAACGAACCGAAGACCCTGCACAAGTTCATCAAAAACGAACTCAAGGCGAACACCTATCCGAATGAAGCCAACGGCAAATGGCTCTACGATTCGTCCATCGTGCTGATCGACAAAAACGGCCACATCCGCCGCGCCGTGGTACCGCAGAAACAAGGCGGACCGCCGTTCATCGCCACCTTTGATTTCGAACAAGCCGCCGCCTGGGACGCGAAAGGCGCCAAGACCGGCACCGAGCACAGCAACGCCCAACAACTCGAAATCCTGCTCAACCACACCATCGACAAGCTGCTCGCGGAACCTTTTAAAAACTGATGAAACGCAACACCACCATCGCCCTCTTCTACACCGGCGTCGCCATCCTCTGCATCGGCATCGTCAGCATCGCCATGTATCTGGGCAAGGGCCTCAACGCGCCCTATCAGGCACCGGTCGTCGTCAACACCGGCAAGGACACCGCGCCGCAGTGGTTTGAAATCAAGAAAGACCTCGCTGCCGTCAACCAGGACAACAAGCCGGTGAAACTCTCCGACCTGCGCGGCAAGGTGTGGGTCGTCGCCGAGTTCTTCGCGATCTGCCCGCATTGCGCCGTCCGCAACGGCGAGGAGCTGCGGAAACTCTACGACGAGTTCGGCAAGCACCCGGATTTCCACATCACCTGCATTTCCGTGGATCCGGAAAATGACAAGCAGGAGAAACTCGCCGACTACGCCAAGGCCCTCAACGCGGAGACGAAGAACTGGTGGTTCCTCAACGCGGGCGACGCCAAGACCACCCACGAGTATCTCGAAAAGGAACTCAAGTTCTTCGGCATCCGCCAGCGCACCGACCCGATCGACATCGAGGCCAACGGCAAATACGCCCACGATCTCGGTTTCATCCTGGTGGACCGCGATTTCAAGGTGATCGGCAAGTGGCCGCTCGCCGACGCCCGCTCCGAGGAAGGCAAGAAGCTCGATCCGAATCTCTACCAGAAACTCAAGGACGAGCTGTTCGCCCGCATCCGCGCGGAGCTTGAGAAAAACGAAACACCCGGCATCTGATGAGCGACGAACGCAAACAATGGCTCACCCGCCCGCCGCAGGAGGAGCTTTCGAAAAAACTCGGCTTCGCCGCGTGGGTTCTATCCGCCGTGGTGCTGCTGCTCGTGGTGGTGATGCAGAAGGTCAAGCTGCCGCTGCCGGAAGGTTGGACCACCGCTTTCCTGCCACCGATCCACGCCGGAATCAACGCCGTCGCGGCCGTGGTGCTGCTGGTTTCCGTGATCGCGATCAAACTCGGCAATGTGAAGCTGCACCGCGCCGGCATGGTCACCGCCATGCTTCTATCCGTGCTGTTCCTGCTGTCCTACGTCGCCTATCACATGACCAACGACCCGAC
>JBEDKU010000658.1:0-3368 GCA_041172045.1 Verrucomicrobiota bacterium
CGGCGGGGATGGAGACGGGGATGCTGAAGGTGTTTTCGTTGCGGATGGTGAAGAGGTGGGTACCGAAATTCAGGGATTTGCCGACATCCACGAGCACTTCGGAGACGACGCCATCGACCGAGGCGCGGAAGAAGCGTTTTTCGTATTGCTGTTTCCAGTATTCATACTGGATGCGCTGGAGCGCTTCCGCCTCGATCTGGGCCTCGTAGGTGCCGCGATACATTCCTTCCATGGCGGTGGCCCAGTCGAGCCGTGACTTTTCGGCCTTGCGGCGGCGGACGGACTCTTCGGTTTCCTCGCGGGCGACGGCCCATGCCTCGGCCTGGTTGCGCGCCGATTCCACGTTCGCCTTGGACTCCATGGTGTGTTGGGCGAGATCGAGCTGCAGTTTGGTGGCGTCGAGTTCCGTATGGCCGAGGAGCTGGCCTTTTTTCACCGCGTCGCCGGTTTTCACGTAGCATTCCATCATCACGCCCTGCACCTGTGAGCGGATTTTTTCCACCACCCGCGAGGCGGCGGCGGACTCGCACAAGAGCATCTCGCCGGTGGCGGAGGGGTAGGGGACTTGAGAGTTCGCCGGCTCCGGCGCGGCCACACAGAATGCGATCAGGGCCCATGAAATTGGGACGGCCCATCGTCGTGGCAACGGATGAAGAAGAATGTCAGCGTGATTCATTCCCACACCGATACGGCCATTCCCCACGGGTTTTATCATCCCGAGAGCCCCGCCGTTATTTGACAAAAGCCGCCCTCCCGGAGAGGAGGACGGCTTGATGAATGGAAACGCTCAGGAAGACCAATTACGGCTTGGGAACCAAAGCGATGGTCTTGAGGATCCGCGAGGCGATCTGATAGGGGTCGCCCTGCGAGTTCGGACGGCGGTCTTCGAGGTAGCCTTGATACTTGTCGTCCTTGACGAAGCTGTGGGGAACGCGGACGGAAGCACCGCGGTCGGCGACGCCGTAGGAGAATTTGTCGATGGACTGGGTCTCGTGGAGGCCGGTGAGGCGCATGTGGTTGTCAGGTCCGTAAACGGCGATGTGCTCTTCGCAATGCTCGCTGAATGCGGCCATGAGGGCTTCGAAGTAAGCCTTGCCGCCCTTTTCACGAAGATACTCGGTGGAGAAATTGGCGTGCATGCCGGAGCCGTTCCAGTCGGAATCGCCGAGCGGTTTGCAGTGGTACTCCACGTCCACGCCATATTTTTCACAAAGGCGGTTCAGGAGGTAGCGGGCGACCCACATTTCGTCGGCGCAACGCTTGGAACCCTTGCCGAAGATCTGGAATTCCCATTGGCCCTTGGCCACCTCGGCGTTGATGCCTTCATGATTGATGCCGGCGTCAAGGCAGAGGTCGAGGTGCTCCTCGACGATGGTGCGGGCGATGTCGCCCATGAACTTGTAGCCGGTGCCGCAGTAATACGGGCCTTGGCCGATTTTCGGGAAACCGTCCTGCGGGAAGCCGAGCGGGCGGCCGTCCTGATAGAGGAAGTATTCCTGTTCGAAGCCGAACCATGCGGTCGGATCGTCAAGGATGGTGGCGCGGCCGTTGGTCGGATGGGGGGTGACACCGTCTGGCATCATCACCTCGCACATGACGAGGGCACCGTTTTTGCGGGTGCTGTCAGGGAAAATCGCCACGGGCTTAAGAACGCAATCGGAGCTGCGGCCTTCCGCTTGCTGGGTGGAGCTGCCGTCGAAGCCCCAAAGTGGGAGCTGCTCAAGGGTTGGAAAACTGGCGAACTCTTTGATTTGGGTTTTGCCGCGAAGGTTTGGCACGGGGGTGTAGCCGTCGAGCCAGAGGTATTCCAATTTGTATTTGGCCATAATAATGGATGTTTTCAGTGATTATCGGTAATTATTCTCAGAAATCCTTGAGGCTGAGGGTACGCCCGCAGCCGCCAAGGATGGCTGACACGTATGAAAAAGCATCATGCGTGCCAAGCCTCAGGTGATTTGGTCAGTCATGATTCTGCTCTTGAGGAAGAGCGGAAACCGCGATGACGATGAGGCTTGTATCGTCGATTCCGGAGTTGTCGATAGCGCGTTGTAAAAGAGTTACAGCGGTGGTGGCGGGATCCTGGCCGCAGTTTGCGAGGGCGTTGGAGAGGTTGCGTTCCCAAAGTCCGTCGATGAGTCCGTCCGAGCAAACGAGGAAGCAGTCGCCGGGTTCATAGGAGATGGCGGCGAAGTGGGGGTTCACCCGCTCGTGGCCGCCGCCGACGACTTCGTAGAGGGCGGCGCGGCGCGGGTGGGAGCGGTATTGGAGTTCGGTGATTTCGCCGCGTTTCCACTGGCCCCAGGCGGAGGTGTGGTCGCGGCTGAGTTGTTCCAAAACTCCGCCGCGCGAGCGGTAGATGCGCGAGTCGCCGACATTGGCGAGGTAGAGGTTTTCCGGGGTGAACCAGGCGAGAGCGAGGGTGGCGGCCATGCCGGCCCGTTCCGCGCTGCCGTTTCCGGAGGCGTTGATTTGCTCGTGGATGGTGCGGAGGGCGTCGCCAAGATGGGTGAGGTAATCCGGGTAGATGCCCTTGGCGGCGGCTTTGAAGGTCTCCGGAATGATTTCGCTCATCTGCTGAAGGATGATGGACGAGGCGATGTCGCCGGCATTTCCGCCGCCCATGCCGTCGGAGACGGCGAAGACGAGGTCGTGGCTGGCGAGCGGGTGGCTGCCAGTCTCCGGAAGGGGCTCGGCACCGGCGGGACCGGAGGCGAAGACGATGAGCGAGTCGTCATTGCGCGGCTTGCGCGAACCGCTGTGGGTGAGCGCCGCCCAATGGAGCGTGAGGGCTTGGGACACGGGGTTTTTGTGGGAGGCGATTAGATGGATTTCTCCGGGAGGATCAGGTCGGGCGGGGGCGGCAGGATTTCCGCGAGTTCGAAGTCGATGATGCAGAAGCTGCCGAGCCGCGGGTCGTAGGTGATGTTGCGGGGTTCCGCATCGAGGTGGCGGACGCCGTATTCGCGTTCGAGTTTGGCGAAGAGCTTGTCAGCCTTTTCCTTGGAGATCTGGTCGGCGAGTTTGCCGCAGTTGGTGGAAACGAAATAGAGTTCCTCCGGGTGTTCTTCGAGCAGGCGGGGGACGTAGGGGCAGCCGCGCTCTTCGAGCACCTTGAGCACCTCGACTTCTTTGGCGTAGCGCTTGTCCGCGTCGGTGCCGCGCAGGCGCTTGTGGACGTTGCCGTAGAAATCGATCCGCACGTTGGAGCGGATGCCGTCTTTGAGTGGTGCGATGCCCATGAGCGTGAAATGACGAAACGCGTGGCACCGCTTGCTGTCACGCTTTTGTTCCCGAAAAATTCCCGCAATTGTCCGTTGCCAGCCGGGCGGGGCAAGGGTAGGAAGCGGGCATGTCAATCCTAGCTGAAG
>JBEDKU010000659.1:0-10376 GCA_041172045.1 Verrucomicrobiota bacterium
GCGGTGCGGGACTTGGCCTCGGGGGTGAGTGCGGGGCTCGCGAGGGACTGCCTGAAATGCATTTCGGCCACTTCCCAAAGTCCGGAGGCGAGCGCGTTGTCACCCTGCCGCATCGCGCCGGCCTCCACCGGCCCGGACATGACGGGCTGCGGCGCAAGCAGGATGAGGGTGAAAAGTGGCCACAGCTTCATCGGACGGGTGAAACTAAAAGGAGAAATCGGCCATTGCCAGCCCGGATGCTTGAAAATCCACGGGCTCAGGCGCAGGTGCCGAAGAGCCGGTCGCCGGCGTCGCCGAGGCCGGGCAGGATGTAGCCGCAGGAATTCAGGCAGCGGTCCACGCAGGCGGTGTAGATCGCGAGATCCGGAAACGCCTGCTCCAGCGCGGAAACTCCCTCCGGAGCCGCCACCAGGCAGGCGAAGCGGACGTGGCTCGCCCCGGCCTCCTTGAGCCGCCGGACGGCCTCGATGGCAGAGCCGCCGGTCGCCAGCATCGGATCAAGGATGATCACTTCCTGCTCTTCGAGGACCGGCGGGTGCTTGAGATAATAGGACTCCGCTTCCAGCGTTTTTTCATTCCGGGCCAGGCCGATATGCGCCACGGACGCGTGGGGGATCAAATCGAGAAAACCGTCGAGAAATCCCAGTCCCGCCCGTAAAATGGGGACCAGGATGATGCCCCGAATCACTCGCACGCCCGAGGTGATCTCCAGCGGCGTATTGCACGGGACAACTTTGGTTTCCAGATTTGCGGTGACGGCGGGAACCATCAGCGAGGCGATCCGCCGGACCCTCTGGCGGAATTCCGGCGACGGGCATTCCGGATCCCGGAGTCGGGTCAGCTCATCAGCAATCAGCGGGTGTTCGAGGGTATGGAGCATCTCACTTTTTCTGGGCGAGGAGTTTCCGCAAGTCGGCGATGGGCATGTGAAGCATGTTTGCCGCCTCCTTGAGATCGCCGTCCGAGCGTTCCAAGATCCGCCCGGCGACTTCTCCCGTCAACCAGGCAATGAGATCCTCCCCAGCTGGCGCGGCATTGACGATCTGGTCCAGCGCGGCGATAAATCCGGCGGTGGATTTCCGCGGTGCCGACGCCAGCGGGATGTCGGCGGGCAGCAGGATCTGCGAGGACGCCAGGGCGCAGGCGCGGGCGATGGTGTTCTCCAACTCCCGGACATTGCCCGGCCAGTGGTGCATTTGCAGCGTGGTGATGGCCTCCGCCGAGATGCGGATGCGCGCCATGCCGTTCTTGCGGGTGATACGCTGAAGGAAATACTCCGCCAGCAGCGGGATGTCCTCCATTCGCTCGCGCAGCGCGGGAATCTTGATTTCCACCACGTTGAGCCGGTAGTAAAGGTCCTCGCGGAAGCGTCCGGCGGCGACCTCATCGGTGAGATTCTTGTGCGTCGCGGCGACGATGCGCACATCGGTAGTCAAAGTTTCATTCGCCCCCACGCGGGAAAACGAACCGTCCTGGAGCACGCGCAGCAGCTTCACCTGGATGGAAAGCGGCATGTCGCCGATCTCGTCGAGGAAAAGCGTGCCGCCGTCCGCCTGCTCGAAGCGCCCCGCCCGGCGGGCGATGGCCCCCGTGAACGAGCCTTTTTCGTGACCGAAGAGCTCGCTTTCCAGAAGGTTTTCAGGAATGGCACCGCAGTTGATGGTGATCATCTCCTTCTGCCGGCGCGGGCTGTATTCGTGGACGGCCTTGGCAACGAGCTCCTTGCCGGTGCCGCTCTCGCCGGAAATCAAAACCGGCGCGTCGGAGCGGGCGACCCGGCCGACGAGTTTGAAAACTTCCTGCAACGCCCGGGAAATCCCGATCATTTTCACCCGGCCGTCGTGCTTGGGCATCTCCGCGTCCGGCTGGCCCGCGCTGCGGCGGTCGTCCTGCGTTTGCAGCGCGGATTCCACCACCGGACGGAGTTCGAATGCGAGCGACTCCTTGCGCAGCACATCATGCGCGCCGCGCTGGGTGGCTTCGATGATCTGCCCTGTCGTCGGAAATCCCGCGGTGAGAATCACCAACGTCTGCGGACTTTGCTGCATGATGCGGCCGAGCAGCTCCATTCCGTCGAAGGGCTCCAGCTCCATCGCCGCCACCACCACGCTGACCGGGGTTTTTTCGATCACCTTGAGCGCGTTTGCGGCGTTGTCGCAGCGGAGAACACGCAGGTTCTTGGCGGAAAGGTGCTTGGTGGCCCAATCCAGGAAATCCAAATCCGGATCGACCAGTAATAACGTATCTTCTGAAGAGGTATCCGGCATCGCGTTCGCGGCGGCAGTGAAGCAGGGCGGCGGCGGATGGCACGCTAAAAAATTCTGACCCGGCTCGCAGCCTCCTGCAGGAATTGGTTAAAATCCACCATCAAGGCCGGATCCTGCGGCTCCTAGCCAACGTTGATTGCTCCATTCAAAGCAATCCAGGCTCTCCAGTCACTGGCTTCTGAAGTGGTCCGACCGCTTTTTGGGTGTCGGTAATCTTTCCAATGTCTGCCCCCTCGGAGAAAATCAAACCCGCACCCGCAAGTCCCTCATGCTCCAGAGGGTCCCCGCCGCCGCCGCTCCACTTCCCCGCAGCCGCCGCGCGCCATCTTTGCGCTTCGCTGTGAACCGCTCCCGCGCACCGGCGAACGCCTCGTTCACGAACTCCCTGCTCCCGATCACCGCGCCATCGGTGAAATACCTCACCCGGCAACGCAGCATCGCCGCCATCCCTAAGTCCGGCAGCACCGTCCCGTTTTCCTCGGCCCCCAGCGCCTCCGCCGCGTTCATCTGCGGTCGGACCACTCCCTTCTCCACCTTCGCCCGCCCGCTCTTGCGACCCAGCGCCAACCCCAGCGTGCGCCGATAAATCCGCGAAACCTCCTTCCACCGCTCCGCCTCAAAGCCTGCGCCCAGATGACTTATGCATGCCCTAACAAGCCCCTCGCGCGATTTCATCCCGTTCCCCTTCGGCCCGCCGCCCATCGCCTCGCCATAGCTGCTCCAGCGATACTCGGCCGGATCCGCCACCATCCCCGCCCGCACCGGATTCAAGTCGATGTAGGCCGCCATCGTCCGCGCCGCGAGCCCGCTTTCCACGATCACGCTCTTGTAACGTTCCTCCCACAAGGTCCCGCTGCGCTGGTGGGTGCGGTTGAACCAGCGGGTGAAACACTGCAGCAGCGTCTTCATGAACTCGCTCAAATGGTGCATCCGGTAGGTGTAGCGGGCATGGATCCCCGCCACACCGGACTCATCGTCCGCCGCCCGCGCCGTCGCGATTTCCTGCGCCACCGCCGCCACAACCGCCTCATTGTAAATCGCCGACAAACGATTTAGAAGCACCTCGTCCGAGATCCCACCCACCAGCATCGGTGGCACCTCCAACAAGATATGGAAGTGATTGGACATGATGCAGTAAGACAAAACCCGGCAGCCCGAAAAATTCTCATACATCCGCATGAACATCCGGAAATGCTCCCGCTCCGCGGCATCAAACACAAACCGCCGGTCCACCACCCGGCTGATACAATGGTAAATCGCCGGCTTCGTCTCCGAATCCTTCCACGGGGCCATGAATCGTTTTCCGCTCACCTCGGCAGCATACTCAAAGCGATCCTCGTAGCAAAAGGATTCTACACAAAATGTCTGGGATTTTGTAAGAAGGATTGGGATTTTGTAAGAAGAATTTTGTAGGAACCGGGCTCCTGTAGACGGACTTTATGTCATTTCAGGCCTGGTGCCGGCCATCTTGGGGGCGTTCCAACTCTGCTTTGAATGCTGGAGTTGATGCCAAGTGGCGCGGGGAGTCGGTCGCTAACTTGGCTTGCCTTTGAGGAGGTTTTTTCCAAATTCGCGACTCATGAAATCGGCCGAATGGGTTCTTTTTGTGGGATGGATTGGGGTGATCCCCGCGATCGCACTTGATCAAAACAGCAACCAGCAGAGCGATGTGTGGGAGGCGCTTCATCAGGCTCAGTCGTTGCTGGCAGGCGGGGACATGGACGCGGACGGCTGGACGAATGAGATGGAAAGCTCCGCCGGGACTGATCCATTCGATGGTGATTCATTTCCTGAAACCGGAATCCGGATGCAGGCGGGCTTGCCGATTATCTCGTGGCAAGGTTTTTCCGGGAAGAGTTATTTCCTGTTGGAAAGCGGTGATCTTGAATCCTTCGCGCCCCATGGCGATGCGATAGAGGCAACTGGCGGGCCGATGGAAATCCAGCTTCCTCCACCGAACGGCACCGCGTTTTTCAGGATGCAGATCAACGACCGCGATTCCGATGGCGATGGCTTGAACGATTGGGAGGAACTCACGGTGGGGCTGGATCCCAAGATCACGAGAACCGAACGGTATGCACAGACGGACTCGCAAATCGTCGCCTCCGGCCTCGCTGCGCAAAGTTCGATCGCGGTTTCGGTGTATGATGATGTCTGCAGCGAGCGCTGGCCGGATCCGGCGGTGCTGGTCATGCGGCGCGGTGGGGGAATGAAGCCGCTCACCGTGAATTTTTCCCTGAGCGGCACTGCCGTCCGGAATGCGGATTACCAAACATCCATTTCCGGAAACACGGCGTCGTTCGGGATCGGCCAGCGCGAGGTGTTCCTCGAGATCATCCCGGTGGCGGATGCGGAGGATGGCGAATCCCAGGAAAACATCGTGCTAACTGCATTGTCGGGAAGCGGATACTCGGTGGGCACGGCAAGTTCGGCGAGCGCGACGATTCTCAACGAAACGGCATCCAGTAATCCTTCCGCAAAGGCGGCGGCCCGGTTTCTCGTCCAGGCGGCTTTTGGTCCTGATCAGGATGCGGCGGCGGATGCGGATCAGACTCCTGAAAACGTGGAGGAAGTGATGGCGCTGGGTTTTGAAGAATGGATCGATGACCAGCTCACGCGTCCCGTGGGGACCTTGCGGCCGATGGTGAAGTGGCAGAAAGAGCAACCGGGCGGCGCGGAAATTTACAACGACAAAAAACAAAACGCCTGGTGGGGCCGCGCGATGGGGCTTCCGAAGTTGCGGCCCGATGCGGCGGTCACGCAGCTGCCCGATCCGCTGCGCCAGCGGGTGGGTTTCGCGCTCAGCCAGATTTTCGTCATCTCGGACCGCATGGAGGACCTCGCCGTGGATCCGGAAGGGATGGCGGCTTATTACGATGTGATGTTAGGTCATGCGTTCGGAAGCTTCGAAGACCTCCTCCGCGAGGTTTCCCAGCATCCCTGCATGGGCATCTACCTCAGCCATTTGGGAAACCGCAAGGCGGATCCTGTGGCGCACACGTTTCCCGATGAGAACTATGCCCGGGAAATCATGCAGCTATTCAGCATCGGCCTGTGGATGTTGGAACCGGATGGAACCCGCAGCTTTTCCGATGGAACGGATCTTGGACCGAACGGCGTTCCCATTGCTGAGGGCCAGCCGATCCCGACTTATGACAACGCGACGATCACCCGGTTTGCACGGGTCTTCACCGGCCTCGCCTTCGGTGGGACGAATGTGAACTTCGGGCTCTATCCACGTGACTTCACCGTCCCGATGAAGGGCTGGGACGCGGAGCATGATCTCGAGCCGAAGATGCTTCTGCTGGGAGGTTCCACCCCACAGCGTGCTGCCAGCCCGGGAAACACCGGCACCGCGGTGATGGCGGATGTGGATGCGGCGGTTTCCAATCTTTTCAACCATCCCAACGTGGGGCCATTCATCGGCCGGCAGTTGATCCAGCGCCTAGTGACTTCGAACCCATCGAAGGAATATGTCGGCCGCGTGACAGCGGCGTTCAATCAAGCGCCGCGTGGAAACCTGGGTCGGGTGGTGAAAGCCATCCTGCTCGATCCCGAGGCGCGCGACCCGGCGAAGATGAGTGATCCGGCGTTCGGGAAACTCCGCGAGCCGTTCCTCAAACCCGTGAACGCGGCGCGGGCCTTCAATGCCTCGGCCCCGAACGGTTGGTTCTATCTGGACGCATTCATCCTCGATCACGCTCAGGAGCCAATGAAGGCGCCGAGTGTTTTCAATTTCTATCTGCCCACCCACTCGCCTCCCGGCCCCCTGGCGGATGCGGGGCTTGTGGCTCCGGAGTTCCAGATCGTCAACGCCTCCTCCGGCGTGATGGCGGCGAACTAATTCTGGGACCATACGACCGGCGGCATGCACCGCTGGGGCGTGGGGCAGGCCGACAAGAACGTCACGCTGAACCTGGAACAAGAGTGGCTGCTCAACGTGCCCGCCGCCGCGGTGGGTGATCCCTATCCATCGACGCCGGCGCTCGATCCCGATCCATTGATCCGCCGTCTCGACCTCGTCCTAACGGGTGGAACGCTCACGCCGCGCAGTTTCCAGATCATCCGCGAGGCGCTCAACCGCATCGGCCCCGGCAGCCAATGGGAGTGGCCGGAGCAACGACTCAAACTCGCCATCTACCTCATCGTCAACAGTCCGGAGTTCGCGGTCCAACATTAAACTACCTTTTTCCATGAAATCCATTTCACGCCGCAAGTTCATCGGTCAGGCCAGTTGCGCGGGCATCAGTTCGATTCCCTTGCTCAACACGCTGCTCAATCTACGCCTCGCGAGTTCCATCGCAAACGCGGCACCACCGGCATCGGGGGGATATCGCGCCATTGTCTGCCTTTTCCTCAGTGGCGGAAACGACAGCTCCAACATGCTCGCACCTTACAGCGGGCCGTCCTCCACCCATGCCAATGCATTCACCGAATACCAGATTAGTCGCGGAAATCTGGCACTGGCCCAGACGGAGATGCATCAGATCACCCCGCTCAATACGCCGGGAAGGACCTTCGGCGTGCATCCTTCGATGCCGAATCTAGCAGCCATTTTCGAGGCCGGGGACGCGGCGTTCATCGCAAACGTGGGCACCTTGATCGAGCCGGTGCAGAACCGGGCGCAGGTGGCGGCGGCGTCCAAGTTCCTGCCGCTGGGACTGTATTCGCATTCCGATCAGATCGAACAATGGCAGACAAGTGTCCCGCACAGCCGCAGCGGCATCGGCTGGGCGGGCAGGATGATGGATCTCATCAAGGACATCAATCCGGGCCAGGCGGTCTCGATGAATATTTCCATGGACGGCAGCAATGTTTTCCAAAGCGGCGTGACCGGAGCCGAATACGCGGTAAATCCTGGAAACAGCCAGCAGGAAGGCGGCGCGGTTGCACTGGCCGGCTACGCAGCGGGATACGATTCGAACAACGGCGTGGCCAACGCCGCCGGCGCGGCGATGGATGGCATGCTCGCGCAGCAATACAGCCATTTGCTGCAGGACACCTGGCAGCGCAAACGCCGGACCGCGCAGGAAGCCTATGCCCTCTACTCCGCCGCCACCGCGGGACCGCTGCCAGGAAATATCGTGTTTCCCAACACGTCGCTGGGCCGTCAGCTCAAGCAGGTTTGCAAGGCGATCATGGGCCGCACCTCCCTAGGCGCGCTCCGCCAGACCTTTTTCGTGAACCGCGGCGGCTGGGACCATCACAGCGACACGCTCGCCCTCCAGGAGGACATGCTCGGGGAAGTGGACGCGGCCATCGGAGCGTTCCGCGCCCAGCTCGTGGCGCTCGGAATTGAGAATCAAGTCACGCTTTTCAGCGGTTCCGACTTCGGTCGGACGCTGACAAGCAACGACCGCGGTTCCGATCATGCATGGGGAGGTAACCATTTCGTCATGGGCGGCAGCGTCGTCGGCAAAAGGATCTACGGTGAATACCCCAGCCTTGCCGTGAACCCGGAGAGTGGAGCCGAAGTCAACCCGCTGGACACCGGACGCGGCAGGCTCATCCCCACCACCAGTTGCGATCAATACTTCGCCGAAATGGCGCTGTGGCTCGGTGTGCCGCCATCAAGCCTGCCGCTGATCCTGCCGAACATCGGGAATTTCTATGCCTCCAGCAGCGGCAGCCCGCCGTTGGGATTTCTCGGCTAGGGCATCACGCCCGCTGAGCGGCGGTTATTTGCATTCATGGCCGGAGTTCAAAAATATTGCTAGATTTCCCGGTTGTGGGATGGAGTGAAGACCATCCCAAGTTGGAATGCCTGACAGGAAGTCGCAGTTGGCGCTTGGAAGCGGAGGATCCGCCGGACAAAGTCCGCCGCGTGGAGGCGGAAACGATGCATTTTAGACGAGTCCGGGACATTGTGCCGCTGACCAAGCATGCCGCTTCCGCAGCCCGCGACCCTTTCAGAACCAACGATACCGAACCATGACATCTGACACGGAAAACCACCCCGCCCCCATCACCAGCCCGGCGGATACGGAAGCGATCGTGCGCGAAGCCTCGCACTGGATCCACCCGCTTCGCAGCGAAATCGGCCGCTATCTGATCGGCCAGAGCGACCTGGTGGACCGCCTGCTCATCTCCCTGATGGTCAAGGGCCACATCCTGCTCGAAGGCGTGCCCGGCCTCGCGAAGACCCTCGCCCTCAAGACCCTCGCCTCGCTGGTGAACGCGAAATTCAACCGCATCCAGTTCACCCCGGACATGCTGCCCGCCGACATCGTAGGCACGGAAATCTATGACCCTCGCGAGGCGCGCTTCCGCGTGAAACACGGCCCGGTGTTCGCGAACTTCATTCTCGCGGACGAAATCAACCGCGCGCCCGCCAAGGTGCAGAGCGCCTTGCTCGAAGCGATGCAGGAAAAACAGGTCACCATCGGCGAGCAGACCTTCGCGCTGCCATCGCCGTTTTTCGTGCTCGCCACGCAGAACCCGCTCGAACAGGAAGGCACCTATCCGCTACCCGAGGCGCAGTTGGATCGGTTCATGATGAAGGTCGTCATGGACTATCCGACCGAAGAGGAGGAACTCCGCGTGCTCGATCTGGCAGGCACCACCGAGGAAATGCCGGTGCCCCAGCCGATCGTCAGCCTCGAAGCCATCCAGCAGGCGCGCACCGTCGTGAACAATCTCTATCTGGATGAAAAAGTGAAACGCTACATCGTCCGCATGGTTCACGCGACCCGCCGCCCGGACGAATACGGCATCCACATCGCGCCGCTCATCCGCGTGGGCGCCTCGCCGCGCGCCACCATCAATCTCGCGCTCGCCAGCCGCGCCCACGCCTTCCTCAACGGCCGCGCCTACGTCACGCCGCATGATGTGAAAAGCATCGCGATGGACGTGCTGCGCCACCGCGTGACCGTCACTTATGAGGCGGAAGCGGAAGGACTCAACAGCGAGCAAATCGTCACGCGCATCCTCGACGAGCTGCCGGTGCCATGATCAAACCGAAAGCCAGCACGCCCATCAGCGTCAAGGACGAGGCCCGCGCCGCGGAAATCCTCGGCCGCGTCCGGCGCATGGAAGTCCGCACGAACCGGCTGGTCGATGACTCGCTGGCCGGTCGCTACGCCAGCGTTTTCAAAGGCCGCGGCATGGACTTCGACCGGGTTCGGAACTACGTCCCGGGCGACGACGTGCGGACCATCGACTGGAACGTGACGGCCCGGACCGGCGATCCTCACGTGAAACTTTTCACTGAAGAGCGCGAACTAACGATTCTGCTGATGATCGACGTCAGCGCTTCTTCCGACTTCGGCTCGGTGGTCGATTCCAAGCGCGAGCTGGCCGCCGAAGCCGCCGGGGTGCTCGCCGCCTCGGCGATTCGAAACCGCGACAAGGTCGGCCTCATCCTCTTCAGCGACGAGGTCGAGCTCTATATTCCGCCGGGCAAGGGACGGATGCACATCATGCGCCTGATCCGCGAGACCTTGTTTTTCCAACCGGAGAAACGCGGCACCGACATCGCGAAGGCGCTGGATTTCGCCAACCAGGTCATCCACCGCAAATCCGTCATCTTCCTCGTCTCCGATTTCTGTCTCGGCGCGCCGTTCGAAGACCGGCTGAAAATGCTGCGCAACAAACTGCAAGTCACCAACCGCCGCCACGATGTCATCGCTGTTTCGGTGACCGATCCGCGCGAGGAATCGCTGCCCGATGTCGGCCGCATCTGCATCGAGGACGCGGAAAGTGGCCAGGTTGTCGAGATCGACACCGGCAGCGCGAAGGTCCGCGCGGCCTTCGAAAAACAATCCCGCGAACGCCGCGAACTGACCGCCGGGCGCATCCGCTCGCTGGGCGTGGACTTGCTGCAATTCACCAACGGCGAGAACTGGATGCCCGCGCTGATGGGCTTCTTCCAAAGCCGCCGCCAACGTTCCGGCTGATCGTCATGTCCAATTTCAGATCCATGTTTCGACGTACTATCCGCGGTCTTATGATCGCTGGACTCACTTGCAATCTATCCGCCCAAGCGCCCGATGCCGCCGAAGACATCCGCGGGCCGAAGGCGCTGGTGGAAATCCCGGTGCCCGAGAATCCGCCGGTCGTGCTCTACAGCTCCATCGGCGGCGGCGTGCTGTTGTGCGCGCTGGCGGCGTA
>JBEDKU010000660.1:0-8481 GCA_041172045.1 Verrucomicrobiota bacterium
GCGCTCGATAGATTTCGGCTTTCGTGGTGTAGAGCGTCTGGCCTAGCAGCAGGCCGGTGAGGAGTTGGTCGACGAGGATGGTGCGGTTGCCGTTGTTCCAGTCGAGCGCGAGCAGGCCGGATTGGCCGGGCTTCATGGCGGCGGCCTCGTCGGTGAGTTGGCCGTGGAGGGAAGCATCGCCTAACACGCCTTCGACGAACCATTTGAAAATGTCGCCGACGGCGGATTGTCCGGCTTCGATGCCGAAATAACCGGGCAGGATCGCGCCCTTGACGATGCCGCAGATCCCGGGGATGTCGGCGACGGTTTTGTCGGCGGAAACGACCGCGCAATCGCAGGTCGAAGTGCCGATGACTTTCACCAGCGTGCCCTCATCGACACCGCAGCCGATGGCGCCATAGTGGACGTCCATCTCGCCGATGGCGATCGGGATGCCGGCAGGCAGGCCGAGCTTTTCCGCCCATGCGGGGCAGAGATTTCCGGCGATGGCGGAGGCGTCGTGGGCCTCGGTGAAGAGGCGGTCGCGGAGCGGGGCGAGCTTGGGATCGAGGGCGGTGAGGAATTCCTTGTCGGGCAGGCCGCCCCAGTCCTCGGCGTAAAGCGCCTTGTGCCCGGCCATGCAGACGCCGCGGCGGATCTCGCGGGGATCGGTGACTCCGGCGAGCACGGCAGGAATGAAATCGGCGAGCTCGACCCAGGAATAGGCGGCGTCGAACACAACGGGATCGACCTTGAGGCAGTGCCAGATTTTCGCCCAGAACCACTCGGACGAGTAGGTGCCGCCGATTTTCGCGAGGTATTGCGGGCGGAGTTTTCCGGCGATTTCGGTGATGGATCCGGCTTCGGGAATGCTGGTGTGGTCCTTCCAGAGCCAGCACTGGGCGTTGAGGTTTCCCGAAAATCCCGGGGCGTCGGCGAGAGGTTTGTTTGTCTGATCGACCGGCAACGGGCTGGAGCCGGTGCCGTCCATGCCGATGCCGACGACTTGGTCATTCGAAAATTCCGGCTCGGCGGCGCGGGCAGCCTCGAGGGCGAGCAGAGTCGCTTTTTCGAGGGCGAAAACGTAGTCCGCCGGGCTTTGGCGGGCGAGGTGGTGATCGGAGGCTTTCAGGAGGATTCCCTGATTTCCCGAGGGATAATCGACCACCGCGGTGCCGATTTCGCGACCGTCGGCGCAATCGACGACGAGGGCGCGGGCTGAGTTGGTTCCGTAATCGAGTCCGATCGTGTAGGGCATGACACTTGCTTAATGAGCATCCGGACGATTTTCGGAAAGAGGCAAATCGTATGACAGTCATACTTCGCGCTCGACCGGGCGCGGTTTTTCGGGAAATCCTTGGAAGATGTTGCAGCCGACGATGGCGGAGGTGGCCAAAGCGGCCGGGGTTTCCAAGAACACGGTGAGCTTGGCCTTGCGAGGAAGTCCGAGGATTTCCGAGGCGACCCGCGGACGAATTGAGGAGATCGCACGGACGCTGGGCTACCGGCTGAATCCGACGGTGGCGCACTTGATGGCGGAGCTGCGGCAGAACCGTTCGCCCGGATTCCAGGCGACGCTGGCGCTGATCAACGCGCACGAAAGCCGCGACGCGTTTTCAAACCATCCGACGATCCCGGTGTATGTGGCGGGTTGTCAGCAACGCGCGGCGCAGCTCGGCTACCGGCTTGACGAGTTCTGGCTGCACGAGCCGGACCTGCCGGTGGCGCGCTGGCTTTCGATTTTCCGGGCGAGAAATATCCGCGGTGCGGTGATCGTCGGACTGATGCGCCATAATCGCCTGCCACTGCGGCTGGCTCCGTTGTGGAATGAATTTCCGGCGCTGGTGACGGGTGTGCGGACGCGGGAGCCGGCGCTTTCGTTCGCGTGCAGCGATCACCACACGCTCGCTTTGGAGGCGTTTGAAAGGGCCGTGGCGCTCGGTTACCGCCGGCCGGCGTTGGTTCTGGAGGGGGTGATCGACGACTTGGTCGATGGGCGGTTTTCGGCGGGATTCTTGATCGGGCAAAGCCGGCTCATCCAAGAGGGGCAGCGGACGCAACCGTTTTACGAGGTGGCGGCGGCACAAAGCGACCGGTCGGTATTTATGCGGTGGTTCGAGGAAAACCAGCCGGATGTGATTTTCACCCTCTACCACGAAGTGAAGCGCTGGGTGGAGGAGATGGGCCTGCGGGTGCCCGAGGATGTCGGGCTCATCCAGTATGAATGGCGCGCCGACCACGGCGGCTGGGCGGGCATGGACCAGCGCAACGATCTCGTCGGCGCGGCGGCGGTGGATATGCTCATTTCCATGGTTCACCACAACGAGCGTGGCATCCCGGAGCACCCGCGGGCGACGCTGATCGGCAGCCATTGGGTCGATGGCGGGACGGTGGAAATCCCTGTCACCGGCGGGTGATTCACCCGGGAGCGGCGCACGTATGAGATTGCAATCCGGTGAAATCTGTCCTAATTCCCCGCGTCTCAAGCCCCCACTCCATGATTTCACTCCGCCACGTCGCCCAGTTTGCCGCCGCCGCCGCCACGCTTTTGCTGGCGAGTTGTGCGAACCAGAAGCCAGCCGCCGAGGTAACGAAGGATGGCAAGTTCGTGAACCCCCATCCGCCCGGCACTTACGATCATTTCAAGGCCGAACCCACCTATCCGAAGACCTATTCGGTCTGGAAAAACGACGAACTCCTCTCCCGGACCAATCCTGAGAACTCATCCATCAAGATCAGCCTCGAGAAGCAGCGCGGCTTCCTGATGAATGGCGAGGAAATCGTCATGGACTATCCGATCTGCTCCGGCATCCCGAGCCGCCCGACTCCGGTGGGCACCTTTTACATCCTCGAAAAAACCGTGGATAAAAAATCCAACAAATACGGCCGGATCTACGATGCCGCTGGCGATGTGGTGAACAGCGACGCCGATTCGACTCTTGATGCGATTCCCGAGGGCGGGAAATTCGAAGGCGCCTCGATGCGCTACTGGATGCGCCTCACCAATGACGGCGTCGGCCATCACATCGGCCCGGTGAAGCGCCGCCCCGCGTCCCACGCCTGCATCCGGGGGCCGAGCGCCACCATGCCGGTCGTTTATTCCAAGGTGAAGTCCGGCACCCGCGTCATCGTCGAGTAAGCGTCCAATCATTTCCAAACGGAAAAAGCCCGGATGTCATCACATCCGGGCTTTTTCATTTGAGGGTTCGCGGGTCAAAAACCGCTCACTCCTCTTCGTCCATGAACTTGTCGTGGCCGGCTTTTTTCTGTTCTTTCAGCGACTCCACGAGCTTTGCGACCTCGTCGATTTTACCATTGAGGAACGCCTCCTCCACCTCGCAAAGCGTGATGTAAAGCTTACCCATCATTTTGCGGTAGCTGACCAAGGCCTTGGCTTTGTCAGGACCTTCCGGCATCGCCTTGAGCAGTTCCGGCACTTCCGCCGCCGCCTTGAGAACGGATAACTGGGCTTCGCGGGCCTGGGTGGCACCCTTCACCGGATCGGTCTCGCGGCGGAAGGCCTTGAACGCGTCGTTGGTCGCCTCCATCTGCTTGCCGAGGGGCGTTTCGTCACTCTCAGCAGCCCGCGCGGGCATCAACATCAGGCCCGCCGTGCAGCTTAATAGAAATAAGTGTTTTTTCATACAGCCCGGATACGAACGAAATCCCCCCGCCTTTCCAAGGTGCAAATTTCCATTTATTTTTTCGGTTTTCCCTGCATCGTTCGGTGCTTGAAGGTCGAATCGAAATGGCGACGCGGGATCATCCGCACCGTTTGCGCCCTCGCGCTGAGCAGTGTGCTGGGTTGGTTCGTGCTGCCTTTCGCTGTCTCCCTTCCGGTCGGCTTGCAGGAAATCCCGGCCGCCTCGCCGGTGCTGTTGGATCGCCACGGCGCCCCCATTCTGCACCTCACGCTGCCCGATTCATCGCGCTCAGCGCCGGTGCTGGCGGAGGAAATCCCGGCCGACATCATCGCCTGCACGCTCGCCGCCGAGGACAAACGGTTTTACACCCACGGCGGGGTGGATCCGCTCGCCACGTTGCGGGCGGGTCGCGATCTTTTCGCCAAGCGGCGCATCGTTTCCGGGGCCTCCACCATCACCCAGCAACTGATTAAAATCACCTCGCCCCCCGCGAAACGCAGTCCGCTTACAAAAATCCACGAAGCGCTCGCCGCCCGTCGCCTGGAAATGACGTGGTCCAAGCGCCGGATCCTCACCGCCTACCTCAACCACCTCGACTATGGAAATCTCCGCACCGGCACCGCCGAGGCCGCGCGGTTCTATTTTCAGAAGCCGCTCGCCGACCTCTCGCTCGCCGAGTGCGCCCTGCTTGCCGGACTGCCGCAATCTCCGTCGCGGCTCAATCCCATCCGCCATCCCGAGCGCGCGCTCGTCCGCCGGAACACCGTTCTCCACCGCCTCGCCGCCGCAGGAAATCATCCCGCCGCCCGCATTTCCGCCGCGCTTGCCGAGCCGCTCACCCTGCGCCCGCTCCGCGAGTCCAAACCCGCGCCGTGGCTGTCTCAAATTTCAAATTTCAAATCTCAAATCCAGACCACCCTCGACCTGCCGCTCCAGCGCGACCTCGAAACCATCGTCCGCGAGGAGACCGCCCGTCTCAAGGACGCGAACCTCCGCCACGCCGCCGTGGTCGTCATTCACAACCCCTCCGGAGAAATCCTCGCTCTCGTCTCCTCCGCCGATTGGAACGACCCACGCGGCGGCCAGATCAATGGCGCGCTCACCCCGCGCTCGCCCGGCTCCACGCTCAAGCCGTTCACGTATCTGCTCGCCATGGAGCGGCATCAGCGCATCCCGTCCTCCATTCTCGCCGACGTCCCCAGCCCGTTCCGCACGCCGCAGGGCCTCGATCTGCCGGAAAACTACGACCGCAGTTACCGCGGCCCGGTCACCTTGCGCACCGCGCTCGCCTGCTCGCTCAACGTCCCCGCCCTGCGCGAACTCAACGCCCTCGGCGGCCCGCGCCCGTTGCACCAGCTTTTGGAAAACCTCGGCATCACCACGCTCGGCAGCGATTCCTCCATCCACGGCCTCGGGCTCACGCTTGGCAACGCCCCCGTCCGCCTGCTCGAACTCACCAACGCCTACGCCACCCTCGCCCGCCAAGGAAACCACTTTCCCCCAATTCTCTTCCCTTCAAAGTTCGATGTTAAACGTTCGATGTTCGATGTTCAAAGCGCCTACCTCATCGCCGACATCCTCGCCGACTCCGCCGCCCGCGCGCCGTCGTTCCAGCCCGGCGGCCCGCTCGACCTGCCGTTCAAATGTGCGGTGAAGACCGGCACTTCCTCGGATTTCCATGACAACTGGTGCCTCGGCTACACCCCGGAATTCACCGTCGGCGTGTGGGCCGGAAATTTCGAACAACAACCGATGAAAGGTCTTTCAGGCATCGCCGGAGCCGGTCCGATCTTCCACCGTGCCATGCTCCGCTGCCACCGCGACAGCCCGCCGACCTGGTTTGAGCGACCCGCCGGACTGGTTGAAATTACCATCGACCCGCGCAATGGAAAACGCGTCCCCGCCGATGCCGGGAACGCCCGCCGCGACTTCGCGCCCACCGACCGGATTCCCGCCGCCGCCACGGCCGCCGACTACGACGCCGACGGCAAGGCGCTGCTCGATCCCACCTTCGGCGAATGGTTCGCGAGCAGTGACAATTCCCGCCGCAACGATCTCGCTTTGAATTCCAGCCAACCCGCCGTCGAGCCGCTCCGCATCATCAGCCCGGCGAACAACGCCACCTTCCTGCTCGACCCGGAAATCCCGTCCGGTTCGGACAAACTCCGCCCCGTCACCAATCTCCCCGGCACTGCCCGCTGGCAGTCCGAGACCCTGCGCATCGAGCCCGCCAGCCCGGAGCCCATCATCCACCTCACCGCCGGCACCCATATCCTCACCGCCACCGATCCCGCCAGCGGCGTCACCCACACCCTCACGCTGCGGGTGAAATCGCTGTAGCGGATTGGAAAATCCGCACGGTTTTCCAACGGAAAATCAGTTGCGACCGCCTTGAAATTCCATAACCTGCGACCATGAATTTAGAAACACTCCTTATCGCTCAGCTCGCTCCATCGTTCGGTGGCATCAGCATCACCTACTGGGTCATCATCGGCGTTTCCATGTTGGCCAGCTTCCTGATCAGCAACACGCTGAAGCGCCGATTCACCGAGTATTCGCAAATCCCCATCCGCATGACCGGCGCGCAGGTCGCCGAGGCCATGCTCCGGCAGAACGGCATCAACGACGTGCAGGTCATCAGCACTCCCGGCCAACTCACCGACCATTATGATCCGGTGAAAAAAACCGTGAACCTCAGCGAGTCGGTTTATTCGGTGAATTCCGTGGCCGCCGCCGCCGTGGCCGCGCACGAGTGCGGTCACGCCGTGCAACACCAGCAGGCCTACGTCTGGCTCGGCCTGCGTTCCAAGCTGGTGCCCGCCGTGGAGTTCTCCAGCAAGATGCTCAACTACGTCATGATCCTCGGCTTCCTTGGCATCGGCTTCATGCACAACATGACCATGCTGTGGGTCTGGGTCGGCCTGTTCGCGGTCACCACCTTGTTCTCCTTCGTCACGCTGCCCGTCGAGTTCGACGCCAGCCGCCGTGCCCTCGTCTGGATGGAGAGCAGCGGAGTGGCTTCCAGCATCGACCATGAAAAGGCGAAAAACGCCCTTTACTGGGCCGCCATGACCTACGTCGCCGCCGCCATCGGCTCGCTCGCCCAGTTGCTCTACTTCCTGATGATGGCGCTTGGCCGCCGCGATTGACGGGTTCCCGGGAATTCCCCATCATCCCACCCATGAAAAAGGTCGGGATGATGGTGGGCCTGCTCCTGACAAGCGGGGTGGTTGCGGCCGCCCCGGATCAGGGGGCGAGTGGCATTCCGGAAATCGTCTGGTGGCAGACGGGCGGCGATCTTTCCTTCACCGCGCTGGAGAAAAAAGCGGCCAAGGGGAATGCCCGCGCGAAGGCGCAGTTGGGCTTCCGGATGATGATGACCCGCGAGCGGCCGTACGATGCCGCGAAGGTTTTCAAGCTGCTTTCCCAAGCCGCCCGCGACGGCGACGCGCTGGGGCATGCGGGTCTGTCGTGGTGTTATATGGAAGGACGCGGTTGTCCGGTCGATGGGAAACTCCAGCTCAAGCATGCCACCGCCGCCGCCGCGACCGGTTTCCATCACGGGATCTACCAACTCGCGCTTTGCCATCATTTCGGCTACGGCGTTCCATACAACAAGAAGCAGGCGGACGCGCTCTTTCTCAAAGCAATCGATGCGGGCAGCCCATGGGCGAAGCGGTTGAAAGCGCTGACCGACCGCCAGCGCGAAGACGGGCGCAAACCCGCCGACGCGGAGCTTGAAGAACTGGCGGCCCGGGACTTTCCGCCGGCGGTTTACGACGTCGGGCGGTTTGCGATTAACGGGCGGGACCCGGACGCGTGTCTGGAGGCCGTCGGCCGCAGCGCGCGGATGGGATTTGTCTATGGGATGGGGTATTACGGCAATCAGTTGCTCCGCCGGGGGAACTGTGTCGAAGGCATCGACTGGTTGCTGGAGTCCGAGGAGCGCGGCGACCCGACCGGGCAGGGCGATTTGGGGAAATTGATTTACGAGGGTGACGACGAGCCGAAAGTCTCGGGATCTTATGCGGCGTCGTTTCATTTCCTGAGCGAGGCCCACCTCCGCGGAGCGGATGATCCGGACCTGCCGACGAAGCTGGCATTTCAATACTGCCACGGGCAGGGCACGGCGGTGAACCACGCCAAAGCCATTGAAATGATCAAGGTGGCGTGGCGGATTTTCGACCAGCGCGGATTTCGGAATCTCACCCTGATCACAGTGAGCAGCGCGCAAATTTACTCCCGGGTGAAGCCGCCATTCCAGGATCTGCCCAAGGCGATCGCCTACGCGCAGCTCTCGCCGCTGGCGTATGGTGACAGCGTGGGCTACGTGGCGTGGCTCAATTCGCTCGCCGGGGAAAATCAGCCGAACAATCCGGTCCGCGGGTGGGCCGCCGTGCTGACGGGGCGGCGGCTTGGTTTGGAATCGAACACCCTGAACCAGGCCGCTAAAAATCTCGAAGGCAAACTCACGCCCGAACAGACCACGGCGGCCAAGGTTTTGAGCGACGACGGTTTTCCCAACGACTTGAAGTTCCGGCAGGAGGCGGCGGCGTTCCTGAGCCGCCCCTTGCCGACGAAGTGACTAGCGGTCCGCCTCGGCGGGCACCACGCCGGTTTTTCCCAGCGACTTCAGCCAGGTGGCGAATTCCCCCGGTTTCTCGGCCCTGCCGTCGGCCCGCTTGGAATTGGTGGGGATGATGATCATTTCCAAGGTTTTGACCCGGTCCTTGAAGAGCTTGTCCGGCGAGCCACGCAGAACGGTGACGGCGAGGGGCTTGCCTGCCGGCGCGGTTTCCAACAGGGCCTTCACCTCGGACACGGATCCGCGCTGGTCGAAGTTCCTGCCGCCGGATGA
>JBEDKU010000661.1:0-9840 GCA_041172045.1 Verrucomicrobiota bacterium
GATCGGAAGAGTTGGTTTCCGTCATCGAGGAGTCGCCTAGCAGGGTGAGGGCGGCGGTGCCGAAATCACCGGAGCTTGCGCTGGCGTCTTCCGTCGCTGAATGAAGCAGGATCGTCCGTCCGCTTTCCCTGAGGATCCGAGAATTGAGCGTGGCCCCGACTGCTTGGCGCGAGTGGATCAGCACGGGGTTTTCCCACAGTCCGGCGAGACGGCCCTTGACCGGCTTGTCGCTGCGGTTTTCCACCGTGTATTCCATGAGGGTGACCGGCAGGGACGAGTCGTCGGTGGCGAGCGGGATGAAGGGCGTCCATGATTCCAGCTTCACACTAACGGGCAGCGAGGGATCCGAGTAATCGACCAGCCCGAGCGGCCAACGCCCGGTGAAGGCGACCTTCTCCCAGCCGGATAGGTCGAGCGGCCGGGGCTTGGAGTCGCTGTCGAGAATGAGCGTGAAGCCTTGTTTGAAAGGATTCGGCTGATTGTCGGCGGTGGGCGGGCTGATGTAGTTCGATCCGTCACGCTCCCGGACGCCTTTTCTACTGTCGCCGATGTTCTCGAGGCCTTGGGGGACCGTCGTCTTGTTGGGAACCACCCCTTCATGGGGCCGGTGGAAAATGTCCCACACGTAGAGCCGCCCGTCTCCGGATAGATAAACCGTGCCGCAGCCGATGCCGCCGGCGGTCATGCCGATGTTCGGCAGGTGGGATTTCTCACTCGTCCGGATGCCGGCGTCGAACGCGACGCCGCGCTTCGCCAGCGACAGAGCCCAGGCGGCGTCCAGTTCCTTCCGCGCGGGCACGATTCTCAGATAGATCGAACTGATCGATTCGGCGGAGCGGCCGAACGACGGAGAAAACGCTCCGGAAAACGCGGTGGCGGCGGTGAGCTTGAGGAACTGGCGGCGCTGGGTGAGGTCGGTCATGTGGAAAGTGGGTTTTCGAAAGATCAATCGCGGCCCATGAAACGAAGGTGATCCTCTGAATATTTCCGTAAATCCGTCGAGATCGGCCGGAAAAATAGTCGTAACGTCGGAGAATCCATCCGACACTCATCCCGAAACCCACCATGAACCAAACCCTGATCCATCTATCAACCGTCGTCGCCCTCGGGGCCGGCACCGCCCGGTCCGCATCCACTTACGAGGAGGATGTCGCATTTCTCAAAAAACACACCGCGATCGTCGAGCTTGTCTCGGGAGGCTCGCGGGTCGCCATCGCTCCGGCGTATCAAGGCCGCGTGATGACCTCCGCAGCCGCCGGCCCGGAAAGTCCGGCGTTCGGTTGGATCAATCCGGAAGTCATCGCCGCCGGCATCAAGCCGGAGGCCGAGCGCGCCGACCTGGCAAAACACATCCACGTCTTCGGCGGCGAGGAGCGCCTTTGGTTCGGCCCGGAAGGCGGGCCCTTCGCGTTGTTTTTCCCGCCGAAGGTCGAGCAGGTTTTCGCCAACTGGAAAACGCCGCCGGTGATGGACACGGAAGCGTTTGACGCGGTCGGGAAGCCTTCGCCGACGGAGGCGACGTTTGCAAAATCCTTCCAACTGCCGAATCGGGCGGGCAGCGTTTTTTCGATGGATGTCCGGAGAACCATCACCCTCGCCTCCGCCGCCGAGCTTGCGGAAACCCTCGGCAAACCGCTGCCGGAGGGCGTGCAGGCCGTCGCCTACACCACCGCGAATTCCGTGAAAAACTCCGGCGAAAATGCTTGGACCCGTGAGACCGGCGCGCCTTCGATCTGGCTGCTCGGCATGTTCAAGCCGACACTCCGGACCACGATTGTCATTCCATTCAAGCCGGGCGACGCCTCCGAACTCGGTCCGCGTGCGAACACCGGCTACTTCGGGGAAATCCCGGACAGCCGCATCGCCTACGGAGAATCGACGATTTTCTTCAAAGGCGACGGCACCGAGCGCGGCAAACTCGGCGTTCCGCCAAAACGCTCGAAGGGCATCGCCGGCAGTTGGCAGGCGGACACCGGCACGCTCACACTGGTGGTGATCCAACCCTCGAAAAACACCGACAGCAAGTCGTGGCCCTACGTCGATTCCCAATGGAAGGAAGACGTGGATCCCTTCGGCGGCGACGTGATCAACTCCTACAACGACGGCCCTCCCGAGCCCGGAGCGAAGCCGTTGGGGCCGTTTTACGAATTGGAAACCTCGAGTCCCGCGCTGCTGCTCAAGCCCGGCGAGTCCCACACCCACACCCAGACGACCGCCCACCTAACTGGATCCCGCGAGGCGCTCGACGCCATCGCCGTCAGCGCGCTGGGCGTGGGTCTGGATGCCATCGAAAAAGCCCTGCCCTGAGTGCTGGGGAAGATTCCGCTTTCTTCACTGACAACGGGCCGGGCTTCGTGTTGTTTTTCCCTGTGTCCGCTGTCACGAATATCTCCACCTACCGCTTCGCCGAACTCACCGGTCTCAAGGACCTGCGCGAAACCCTCGTCGCCGATTGCAAGGCCTGGGGGCTGAAAGGGACCATCCTGCTCAGCACGGAAGGCATCAACCTGTTCGTCGCCGGAGCCGCGGAATCCATCGACCTGCTGCTGGGGAAACTCCGCGCCATCCCCGGACTCGAAGGGCTGGAGCCGAAAATCAGCATCAGCGAGAAGCAGCCGTTCAACCGCATGCTGGTGCGGCTGAAAAAGGAGATCATTTCCTTCGGCATGGAGAGCATCCGCCCGGCGAACTACACCTCGCCGAAGATTCCGGCCGCCGAACTGAAGCGCTGGCTCGACGAGGGACGCCCGGTGACCCTGCTCGACACCCGCAACGACTACGAGGTGAAGCTCGGCACTTTCAAGGGAGCCATCATTCCTAACATCAACACCTTCCGCGAGTTCCCCGCCGCGGTCAGGAAACTGCCGGACGAACTCAAGGACCAGCCGGTCGTGATGTTCTGCACCGGCGGCATCCGCTGCGAGAAGGCCGGGCCCTTCATGGAGCAGGAAGGATACAAGAACATCTATCAACTCGAAGGCGGCATCCTGAAATACTTCGAGGAATGCGGCGGCGACCACTACGACGGCGAGTGCTTCGTCTTCGACCAGCGGGTGGGCGTGGACCCCGCGCTGCGCGAGTCGGACTATGCCGTTTGTTACGCCTGCCAGGCCCCGCTGGACGCCGCCGACCAGGAAGACCCGCGGCATGTCGAGGGCGTGAGCTGCCCGCATTGTTTCGTGAGCGCGCCCGAGCGCATGGCGGAACGGATCGCCAAGCTGCATGAGGAAATCGCGCGGGTTTCCCATCCCCTGCCCGGCTCGGTGGCGCAGGAAAACCGCCGTCCGGTGAACGTGCCCGCCGCGCAGGACGGACGGACGTTGTTGGAAGTGCTCATCGATCTTTTCCCGCAGATTTCCCCAACCGAATGGGAGGCGCGCTGCGATGCCGGACGCTTCGTGAACTACGGCGGCAGCGTCCGGGGAAAAGACCACATCGTGCGCGGCGGCGAGCGGGTGGTGCAGGTTTTCCCGCCGGACGTGGAGCCACCCGTGTCCGCCGACATCCGCGTGCTGCATGAGGACGAGGCGATTCTCGTCGTCCACAAGCCCGCGCCACTGCCGATGCATGCGAGCGGACGCTTCCACCGGAACACGCTCCAGCACCTTCTCAACCTCGTCTATGCGCCGAAATATCCACGACCGGTGCACCGGTTGGATTCAAACACCACCGGGCTGGTCGTCTTCGCTCGCACCCGTCATTTCTGCCGCCTGCTCCAGCGGCAGTTCATCGAAGGCGAGGTGGACAAGCGCTATCTGGTTAGAGCACTTGGCCATCCGCCGGAGGACGTGTTTTTCTCCGAAGCGCCGATTTCCGCCGAGCCGGACGTGATGGGCACGCGCGTGGTGGATGAAATCGAAGGCCTGCCCTCGCGCACGGACTTCCAGGTCATCGAGCGCGTCGCGGACGGCACCACGCTGCTGGAGGCCAAGCTCGGCACCGGCCGGACCAACCAGATCCGCGTGCATCTCTGGCAGCTCGGATTTCCCGTCGCGGGCGATCCCGCTTATCTGCCAGACCGGAGGACAGGCGACACCCAGACGCTCGCTCCCGGCTCGCCGCCGCTCCAGCTTCACGCGTGGAAGCTCTCGTTCCGGCATCCGCTAACCGGCGGGGTGATGGATTTCGAAACCGCCCGCCCCGACTGGTCGTTCTGAGTGACATGTCGCCCGACCTCGAAAAACTATCCGCCATGCCCGGCCTCCGGGAGTGGCTGATCACGGGGAAATGGAAGCGATTCTTTGATCAAAGTTCCCTGCAACGCAGCACGGCTTACGCTTCCGAGCGGTTCATTAAGGAAGTCCGGGCGCGCAGCGATTTCATGCCGAGCGGAGTCATCATCGGCGCGCTCATCCATGGCAACGCGCCGCGGCCCTATGAAACCGACCTGCTCTTCCGGAAGGTGAAGGATGCATGGACCGTGGACCCCGATTGCTCCTGCCCCGTGGCGTATCTCTGCAAGCACTCCGCCGCCCTGCTCACCTTCATCGCCAGCCAGATGGCGAAAACCGGCCACAGCGGCGCACATGCCTTCGACGCGAAGCTTGGCGATTGGCTGCGGGAAATCGAAACCGCCGCCAGGCTGGCGGACCTTGCTCCAGCCGTGCCACCGGAGAAGCCGGAGAAACGGTTTCTCGCCTATTGCATCGAGCGGCCGCTGGCATGGGAGGGGAAGGAATTGCACTTCGTGTTGCGCGTCGGCACCCACCTGAAGGACGGTGCCGTCAAGATTTCCGATTCCCGCTCCCAGGCCGATCTATCAAATCCTCCGAAGTATCTGGTGAACGAGGATTTCCTCGTCGCATCCATGTTCCACCAGCGGGCCGGCAAGCGGAACTACTACGGGGACCTCGCCCTGATCGGCGGTGGCTGGGACGAGTTTCTCGAAGCGGCCCACGCGACCGGGCGGTTGTTCTGGGGGGAGGAAATCGAAAGTGGCAAACCGGAGAAAAAATACATCCCTATCACTTTCGGCCCACCACAGGCGGTGAACGCGGTGTGGAAGGTGCAACCGAGCGGCAGCGCCAAGCCGGAGCTGCAATGCGAGAACCCCGGCGTGATCGTGATTCCGACAAATCCGCCGCGTTATCTGGATCCGGCGACCGGCGCGCTCGGCATCGCTGTTAGCGATCTTCCCGCGGCGGTTCTTGGTGCCTGGCAGAATGGGCCGGCGGTTTCCGCCAAGGATCTTGAGGTGATTTCCCAGCGCTTTTCCGCCATATCGACTGCCTCCCTGCCGGTGCCGGTCAAGGTGGAAACCGTCAGGCGCGAGCCTACGCCGCCGCTGCCCCATTTGCGCGTCCATGCCCGCACCATCGGCAAGGCTTGGGAACAGCATGACCTCATCGTCGGGCAGATTTCATTCCGCTACGAGGACAGCAGGCTGCTGCTGCCGCTGGCCAAAGGGCATCCGCAGAGCCATGCGGAAATCCGCGATGGCGGGCGCGTCTTCTGGCCGCGTGATTTCGATGCGGAGCAGTCGCACATCGCCCGCCTGAAAAGGGCCGGCCTGATGTCCCTCAGCGGCGTCGTTTCCGTCACGCTTCTCGACACCGCCGCGCTGCACTCCGTGGTCCCGCAGGAACCCGGGTTCTCCCAACAGCTCATCTGGCTCGAACTGCTGGATAGCCCTGAAATGCAGGCGCTGCGCGATTCCGGTTGGACCATCGAAATCGATCCCAAGGCCGGCCTCACCTCGCACGACGCGTCCGACTTTTTCCCCGTCATCGAGTCGGACACGGACCATGGCATCGACTGGTTCCGCTTCGACATCACCTTCGAACTCCAGGGCAAGCAGGTCAGCCTGATTCCCATCATCGCGCAGGCCATCCGCATGGACCTCCCGCCGGCGGACTCGCCGGAACTGCCGGAGTTTCTATCCGTCCCGTGTGAGGATCCGCTGGACGGCTTCATCCGCTTCCCCACAGGGCGGCTCATCGTGTTGGTCGATCAAGTCCGCCATCTGTTCCATGGAAACACCGGCGACGGCCCCATCCGCATCGACCGCATCGCCGCCGCCGGAGTGGCGGACGGCCTTGCCATCGACTCCTCCGAGACCACCCGCGCGCTGGCCAAGTTAGGCCACAGCCTCAGAAACATCACCGACCTGCCGCCGGCGGAATTGCCGACCTCACTTCGCGCCGAGCTGCGCCCCTATCAACTTGAGGGCTACCGCTGGCTCCAGTTCCTCGCCGATCACGGACTCCACGGCATCCTCGCCGACGACATGGGCCTCGGCAAAACCGTGCAAACCCTCGCCCACCTGGCGGCGGAGTGCGCGAAGTCGCCCGGACTGCCCTCGCTCGTCATCGCCCCCACCTCGGTCGTGCCGAACTGGACCGCGGAGTGCGAGAAATTCACCCCGCATCTCAAGGTGCTCACCCTCCAGGGCAAGGACCGCGCCGCCGGCTTCGGCGAGATCGCGGCGACCGACGTCGTGCTCACCTCCTATCCGTTGCTCGCCCGCGATTTCGACGCGCTGGTCCATCAAAAGTGGCACGTCGTTGTGCTCGACGAGGCGCAATACATCAAGAACCCCAAGTCCATCAGCATGCAGAATGCCTGCAAGCTCAAGGCCGCCCACCGCCTCTGCCTGTCCGGCACGCCGATGGAAAACCACCTTGGCGAGCTCTGGAGCCTGATGCGCTTCCTCATGCCCGGGTTTCTGGGCGATGAAAAATCCTTCAACACGACCCTCCGCCGTCCCATCGAGCGCGACCGCTCCGGCGACGCCCAACTCGCTCTCAACCGCCGCGTTTCCCCGCTCATCCTGCGCCGCACCAAGGACCAGGTCGCCACCGAGCTGCCGGAAAAAACCGAGCTGATCCACGGCATCGATCTCACCAAAAAACAGACCGATCTCTACGAATCGGTGCGAGCGGCCATGGACAAGCGCGTGCGCGACGCCATCGCCTCCAAGGGCCTCGGCCAGTCGCACATCATCGTTCTCGACGCGCTGCTCAAGCTCCGCCAGATCTGCTGCCACCCGCAGCTTCTCAAGTCGGTGGCCGCGCAAAAAGTCACCGAGTCCGCCAAGCTCGACTATCTGACCGACGAGCTGCTGCCCACGCTCATCGAGGAAGGCCGGCGGATTCTGTTGTTTTCCACCTTCACCTCCATGCTCGCGCTCATCGAGCAGCATCTGGTGAAGGAAAAAATCCCCTATCTGAAACTCACCGGCCAGACCAAGGACCGCGCCACGCTGGTGAAACAATTCCAGCTGGGTGAAACTCCGGTTTTCCTCATCTCCCTCAAAGCCGGCGGCACCGGCCTCAATCTCACCGCCGCCGACACCGTCATCCACTACGACCCGTGGTGGAATCCCGCCGCCGAGAACCAGGCGACCGACCGCGCCCACCGCATCGGCCAGACCAAGCCGGTCTTCGTCCACAAACTCGTCTGCCGCGGCACCATCGAGGACCGCATCCTGGACTTGCAGAAACACAAGTCCGCGCTCGTCGAGGCGCTTCTATCCGACGAAACCAGCAAGCTCCGCATCGACGCGGAAACGCTTTCGCACCTGCTAGCTCCGCTGGATTAGCGTTCCGTCCGCCGTTTTGAAAAACTCCTCCGTCGCTCCGCGCTTCAGGTAGCCGAGCGCGTGACGGACACCGTCCTCAGGCAACGGCGCCACACTCGTCAGCTCACCCGAAGCCGCACCGGCGGCATCGACGAGCGGTCCGGGCTGCGCCGGGGCGTCCGCCGCGAAGGTGAAGCGGGTGAGCCGCCGGTTCACCTTGCCGGCCGACTTGATCCGGGAAATGACTTCCTGGCCGATGTAACAGCCCTTGTTGTAGGAAATGTCCGTCGCCTCCAACAGCGCTTCGGGCGGCAGCATGCCTTCGACCAGTTCGCTTCCCCAGGCGGGCACTCCGTTGTCGATGCGCAGCGATTCCAGCTCATCGGCGGTCAACACGGAGTGTTCCGGCATCTCGATTTCCGCACCGACGGGCGTCCACCAGTCGGTGCCGGGAACGCCGAATCGGTTGGATTCACGAACCATCACGCCCGGCGGCGGCAGCGGCATGGAGCCGATGAAATGGGTGAGGAACAATTTCCCGGTCAAGTCCGCCACCTCGACATCGTCGGCGATGAGGTAACGGGTGAGCCGGGCTTCAAGCGCTTCTTCCGAGCCGGCGGGCGCGGCGACCCATAAGGCGCCGTCGTCCGTTTCCGTGATCGTGACCCGGAACTGGAGTTTTCCCTTGGCGTCGGTCACACAGGACGGCAGGGCGATCTTCCCACCGACAACCCGCCGGACATCCTGCGTGAGCTGGCCGTTCAAGAACCGCACCGCATCCGGCCCGCGGAATTCCAACAGCGCCGGAGTCACCGGGGCAACCATGAGGAGATCGCTCACGTCGCGGGCAGATAGGGTTTTGCGACGGCGGAGAAATCCAGGTCGCCGAGTCCCTGGGCGCTGAGTTCGCCCATGCGTTTCGAGACGGCGGCGATGGCGGGCGTGTGGAGTCCGGCGGATTCCGCGAGGGCGAGCATGTAGCGGCTGTCCTTGCACATGTTCGCGAGCTAGAAATGAGTTGCGAAATTTCCCACAGCCATCGTCGGCAGCTTCATCCCGGCCAGCACGGAAGCGGAGGCGTTGAGCGAAACGGCCTCGATCAGATCTTCCGGAGAAACCCCGTGATGGGTGGCGATGGCGAGCGCCTCCGCCAGCGCCTGCACGGTGCAGGCGGAAATCAGGTTGGTGGCCAGCTTGGTCACCGTCGCTGAGCCGACTCCGCCGGTGTGGAGCTGGCTCTTGCTGGTGACGCGGAGGAACGGCTCCAGTTCTTTTGCAAGCTCAACGTCGCCGCCGGTGTAATAAACCAACTGCCCGTTTCCCGAGGCGAGTTTGCTGCCGGTGAACGGCGTGTCGAGAAAACGGCAACCGCGCGCGACGCAGACGCCTTCCAGCCACAGCGTGGTTTCCAAATCCAAGGTCGCGTGGTTCAGAACAATCTGGCCGGGTGATAGAAAACTTTCCATCCGCCCGACGGTGTCGCGAACCGCCGGGACATCTTTCAGATAGATCGAAATGATCGCCGCGTCCTGGATCGCCGCTTCCGGAGTCGCCGCCTCGCCGGGCAGTCCCTTGGGCGTGCGGTTCCAACAGGCCACCCGCCAGCCGGCCTCCGCCAGCCGGGCGCGGGCGCGCGATCCGATGATGCCGAGCCCGAGGACGGCGACGCTCATTTCAGTTAGCGAGCTCATTGCTGCCGTTGGAGCGCGAGTTCCACCAGCTTCGCCGCCTGCTTGCGGATCTCCGCCATCAGTTCGGGAGTCGGTTCCTTGCCGTCTTCCAGCACCATTTCCGTGCGCAGTCCGGCGAGCAGATCACGCATGCCGATGTAGTTCGGACGCTCGGAAATCCTCGGCTCCAGCCCGGCCACCGACTCGGTGTAATAATCCGCGATGTCCTCGCGCATCACCTTGCGGGCGCGCTCGACGGAGAACTGCTTGTCCACGGCGACCGTCGAAACTTCGAGAGCCCGGATCCATCCGCCGAGGGAAATCAAGTGGGCGAGGTCCGCGTCACGCAGGCTGACCAGTTCCGCCTCCACATCCCGCTGGGTGGCGGAAAGTTCCTTTTTCAACTGCTCCACATTCTTGTTTTTCGCACATTCCAGCAGACTCGCGGCGTGGCGGTTCACCCGGTCGCCGGCACCGAGCGCCTTGCCGTAGCGGGTCAGGTCCTTGGCGAGCTCCTCGACCTGGTCGAGCTGCTCGGCCTGCACCACCAGGAATCCGTCAGCGATGAGAAATCCCAGCTCGATGGCCAGATCCGCGCGGTCCTGCGGCATTCGCGCGGGCATCTTGCGGGACACTTCCGCGATGGGTAGC
>JBEDKU010000662.1:0-2562 GCA_041172045.1 Verrucomicrobiota bacterium
ATCGTTTGTATTGGTGAAACCAAGCAGGTTGAACTGAACCAGGAAAAATTTGCAATACCCAGAAGCATCATTTTTTGGTGAACTTTGTAATTCGAGATCTTTCAAAAGGGGATTGTCGTCACCCGTCGCGGCGTCTAGCTTCGCCTCCACGAGAAACCCGCCGGGCCGCTCGTGAGCCACCGCAACTTTCCAATTCCATGGGCATTTTCAGCAAACCCCGCCTGCGCACCCTTGAACGCCGTGAAGACATGCCGGAGGGCCTCTGGGTCAAGTGCAACGATTGTGGCGCGATGATCCACACGCTCGAACTCAAGCAGAACCTCCACGTCTGCGTGCATTGCAGCCACCATTTCCTCATCGATTCCCGCGAGCGGATCGCGCTGCTCGTCGATCCGGACTCGTTCGAGGAAACGGAAATCGGCCTGATCTCCGCCAACCCGCTCGGCTTCGCGGGCTACGCCGAAAAAACCGCCGGACTGCGCGAAAAAACCGGCCTCGACGACGCCGTGATTTCCGGCCGCCTCGCCATCAACGGCCAGCGCGCGATGATCGCGGTGATGGATTTCAAATTCTTCGCCGGCTCGATGGGCTCGGTGGTCGGTGAGAAAATCACCCGCGCCATTGAAATGGCGATCGCCGAAAGACGCGGCGTCATCATCGTTTCCGCCTCGTCCGGCGCACGGATGCAGGAAGGCATGCTCTCGCTGATGCAAATGGCAAAAACCTGCGGCGCGCTGGCCCGCTTGTCCGAGGCGAAACTGCCCTACATTTCCCTGCTCACCCACCCGACCACCGGCGGCGTCACCGCTTCGTTCGCGACCATCGGCGACATCAATCTGGCCGAGCCCAAGTGCATGATCGGCTTCGCCGGCCCGCGCGTGGTCAAGGAAACGACCCACCAGAACCTGCCGCCCGGCTTCCAAACCGCGGAGTTCATGCTGGAGCACGGTTTGATCGACGCCATCGTCCCGCGCCCGAAACTGCGCGAGCGGCTCGGCACCTTGTTGGCATACATGATGCCTCAATAAGCGATTCCAGTGGCCAGCGAGTCTTTAGAAAATCATCCCAAGCTCTGGAAATGGCGGCTTGAATGGCTGGCCCAGACCGGGATCGAAAAATTGGCGGGGCTGCTCCCCTGCCCGATGATTTTCCGCATCGGCGAGACCATTGGCGGGATTGCCTGGCATTTCATGCCGTTCCGACAGCGGGTGGTGATGAGGAACCTCCGCATCGCCTTCCACGGGGAATACGATCTGCCGACGCTGCGGCTGATGGCGCGGCAGACCTTCCGCCGCACCGGGGCGAATTTGTTGTCCGCACTGCACTCGACGCACCTTTCCGCGGCGAAGATCGATGCGATGGTGACGGTTGAAAACCAGGAACTTCTGGAAGACGCGCTGACCCGCAGTCCCGGCCTGGTGCTGCTGCCCTCGCACATGGGAAATTGGGAGCTGCTGAGCCGGATCAACCTGAAATTTCCGCCGGGTCACAAGATCGGCGCGTTTTACCGGCCGCTGAACAACCCGCTGCTCGACGCCCGCGTGCTGGCCCAGCGGGAACACGACGGCACCCGGCTTTTTTCCAAGCGCGACAGTTTCCACTACGTCACCAGTTTTCTCCGCGAGGGCGGAATTCTCGGCATCCTGGCGGACCAGCGCGTCGGCAGGCAGGGCGAGCCGGTGCGGTTTTTCGGCCGGATGACGCGGGCGAGTCCGCTGCCCAGCCTGATGGTGCGGCGCAGCAAAAGCGAGGTGCTCGCGATGTCCGTGATCACCGAGGCCCCCGGAAAATGGCGAATCCGCTACCACCCGGTCAGCCGGCCGTTCAAAACCGAAGACTGCATGGCGGCGGTCGAAAAGGCGCTCAAGGCGAGCCCGACCGATGTGTTCTGGTTCCAGGAGCGGTGGAAGGTCTACGTCAGCCGGAAATCCGCGGTCCGCAGCTGGCTCGGTCCGCAGGTGACGGGCGAGGGCAAGCCGCACCGGGCGTTGCTTTGGCTGGCGGGCGTGCCCGCAACCTGGCAGCCGCCGCGGAAATGGACGCACCCGGATGTGATCTACGAAATCGTGCTCGCTCCCGGTCAGGAACCACCGGCATGGCTCAGTGGCAAGGAAACCATCCACACCGTGCCGGCCACCACTCAACGCGAGATTTTGCGCAAGGCCATCGATGGAATCGACCTCGCCGACGCGCTGCCGATTGACTACATCCTCACCGTCGAGGCTCCGAAGTTGCTGGTGAAAGCCGCCCGCAAGGAGTCCATCCCGTTGATCTCGCTGCCTACCGAGCCATGAAAGTCATTCAAATCCTCCCCGAACTCAATGGCGGCGGCGTCGAGCGCGGCACGCTGGAAGTCGCCGCCCACCTCGTGGCTCGGGGCGACGAATCGCTCGTGATTTCCAACGGCGGGCGGATGGTGGCGGAGCTGGAAAACGCCGGATCACGGCACATCACGATGCCGGTCCACCGCAAGGCGCTCGCTTCTCTGGGGCAGATTCCGCGCTTGCGGCGGCTGTTCCTCCGCGAAAAGCCGGACATCATCCACCTGCGGTCCCGCTTGCC
>JBEDKU010000663.1:0-7972 GCA_041172045.1 Verrucomicrobiota bacterium
CAAACTGACCTGCGATTTCAGCCACTGGGTCTGTGTGGCCGAGCGCCTACTGGAAGACTGCAATGAAATCATCCAACTCGCGGCGGATCATTGCCACCACCTGCATGCGCGCGTGGGCCACGAGGAAGGGCCACAGGTTTCCGATCCGCGAGCACCGGAGTGGTCGCGTCATCTCGCCGCCCATGAAGCATGGTGGGATACCATCTGGACCTCGCAAAAACGACGTGGCCTCGCGACGACGGGCCTCGTCCCTGAATTCGGCCCCGCGCCCTATCAGCAACTGCTTCCCTACACCCAGGCGCCGGTCGCCGATCTTGCGGACATCTGCGATTGGGTGGCCCGCCGCGAAACCGCACGCTTCAACCAGATCGGCTGATATCATGGCGTCCCGCGAGCGGGTCCGCGCCGCAGTCAGCCATCAGCTACCCGACCGCGTGCCAGTCGATTTCGGCAGCTCGATGTTGCGGCTTTGCTTGAATTCAACGGAAAAAATTAACCCATGAACCCTAACCAGCCATCCACCAACCTTGCCTATCTGCTGCCGATCTGTCTCGTCGCAACCCTCGGTGGACTGTTATTTGGCTACGACACCGGAGTCATCTCCGGTGCCATCGAGCCACTGACCGCCAGGTTTGGACTGAGTGACTTCATGAAAGGCTGGGCTTCCGGCTGCGTGCTTGTCGGTTGCGCCGCAGGGGTGTTATTGGTTGGTCCCATTTCGGACCGCTTCGGGCGCAAGCCGGCGATGTTTCTCGCCGCGCTGATGTTCCTGATCTCGGCGATCGGCACGGCCCTGCCCAGTGACATCACCACCTTCATCCTCTTCCGAATCGTCGGCGGACTTGGGATCGGCATCGCGTCCATCTCGACTCCGATGTATATCGCGGAAATCACGCCCGCCCACATTCGCGGGCGCATGGTGGCAGTCAACCAGATCGCCATCGTCGGCGGCATTGCGGGGACAGCGTTCATCAACTACTTCATCGTCCATGCCCATGGCGATCCCTCGCTGGCGGAAAACCAGTCTTGGATCATCGATACCGGCTGGCGCTGGATGTTTGCCACCGGCATCGCACCATCCGTGCTGTTCGCCGTGTTGTTGATACCGATCCCTGAAAGCCCGCGCTGGCTGATCGAACGCAAGCGCGAGGATGAGGCGAAGCGGATTCTGAACAAAGTCGCCGGGCCGGTCTTCGCCGCCACCGAGTTCAACAGCATCAAGGCGGCTCCCTCACAGAAACAGGGCACCTGGGGAGAGTTTTTTTCACGGCGTTTGCGAATACCACTGGCGCTTGGCATCGCGCTTGCCGTGCTCCAACAGGTGACCGGCATCAATGTGTTTCTCTACTTCGGTGCAACCATCTTCAAGACCCTCAGCGCCAAAACCGGCGTGGATGCGGGCCTGCTCACGCAAATCATCATCAACGGATCCTGCGTGGTCTTCACCGTGATCGCCATCGCGACAGTGGACAAATGGGGCCGCCGCCCGCTGATGTTAGTCGGCGCGGCCGGCATGGGCGTGAGCCTTCTGGCGATGGGGGTGATGGCCCAGACCCTGGCCGATCCGGCTGCCACGAGCCAATGGATGATGGCTTTCATCATCCTCTACATCGCCTGCTTCGGCTTGTCCGTCGGGCCGGTGACCTGGGTGATCCTCGCGGAAATCTTCCCGACCGCCGTGCGCGGTCGCGCACTGGGTTTGGCGACGTTTTTCCTCTGGACGGCGGACTACGCGGTGACGCAGACCTTCCCGATGCTGGACGCGAAGGATTCCTGGTTCGTGAAGCACTTCAACCATGCATTCCCATTCTACACTTATGCGGCGTTCTGCATGGTATTGATCCTGGTCGTCTGGCGCCTCCTGCCGGAAACCAAAGGCCGTTCGCTCGAAGACATCGAACGAAGCTGGGAGAAATGAACCATTGAATCGCCAGGTCGCGTCGCGCGTCATCGCGATTCAAAAAACCCATCCACCTTTGCCAGCCCGCTCTTTGATGAAAATCGGAACGCCCGCACGCAGTCGGTTCCTTCATGGTGGAGGGACTCCACATTGATCATCCCAGTCATTCCTGGAATCCAACCTCACCACAGCGGACTTACGGGCGGCCTCCTTGAGACCGCTGCCTCCGCGAATGAGGTTGCGAATTCCTTTTCCACCTATCTCACTATTTCCGGAGGAACTACTTCTTCGGCCAGACCTTCACGCGGATCTTGTTGTTTTTCAAAGAACCGAAAGGTCCGGGGGCCGGATTGGGATCGGAACGTTTTGAGCCGAAATAGTCGGTGTCGATGCGATACGGCGTGCCGTCACGGCTTTCATACGGGACCCCCGTCACCGAGGCGGTCCCGAGTCGTTCGGTAGTCACCAAGTCGCGTTTCGCCTGCCCTGTCCAAGCCGGATCGACTGCCATTTCCAGCCACCAGCCGTCCGGCTCTTTTTTCAGTTGGATTTGCGGGTCAAACTCCTTCGCCGCAACCGCGTTCCGCTCATGCTTGGAAGGAACGGCTCCGCCAAGAAAAACATTGCCGGTGCCAGTTAGCGAGAAGCCGTTTTCATCCAGGGCGGAGGTTCCTTTGGCCCCCACGAAGATATTATTGTGGTAGCGGTCGTCACTTTGGTTGATTGGCGCCGCCTCCTTCACGATCTCCGTGCTGTGAGGTTTCATAAACGGCGTCTGCCGTTGCTCCGTCGGCCACAACTGGATGTTGCCGAACCAGAGGTTGTGGGTATAAGCCCCGCTGCTGCTGACCTTGGTGACGCCCGTGCGGGAGAGCAGCAGGTTGTGATCGACCAGGAATGGCCCGTGATTCACCTCAAACATCATGTCCTGGCTGTTGTCGTGCAACAGATTGCCGGTGACGCGCGCACCCTGCGCCATCCAGTCGAGCCAGAGGCCGCCCCAGTGCTCACAGCGGTGGATGTGGTTGTCCTTGATGAGACCATCGACAAAGCCGTGCAGCTTAATCCCGGCCGCTTCGCAACCGAAGTATTCATGATGTTTTTTGATGTCATGGATCTCGTTGCCGACGATCGTGGAAAACGAGCATCCGAGACTGCCACAGATGCCGGCCTGGCCGCAGTCGTGGATGTGATTATTCCTCACCACATGGCTGCCGACTGTTTCCCGGTTCCAACCCTTTTCGGTGGAGACGCGAATGGTGGAGTTGTAATCTCCTTTGTTATCATACGAGTCACGCCCCTTGCCGAGCGTCACTCCGGCGCAGGTGGAGTAGCGGATCGTGTTGTTTTCGATCAACCAGCCTTTCGACCAATGGGTTCCGATCAAGCCGATTTGTTCCGCGGTGGGTGGTGCCCATGGTGTGGCTGCCTGCTCCAGCGTGAACCCGCGCACCGTGATGTAGTTCATGCCGGGCTGTTCCGGATAGAACACGCTTTGGCGGACGTTGATTTCGACAAGTTCCTTGTTCGGATCCACGCCTTTGAATTGTGCCCAGATGGTGGTGGTTTCGGCACCGACTTCGGCAAACCAATAAACGGCATTGGGATCGACCCAAGCGGGTGCAGGCCGCTCCTTGAAGACCAGCGCGATGGTCTGTTTTCCACTCAAGGGACGGCTCAGGCTGGCTTGAAACGGCTGGAAACTGGTCCACCCGGCGGTGAAATAAACATCGAAGGTGCCCAGCAATTCGCCGCCCGCGTTGTCTTTACGGATCTCGACAAGACCTCCTTCAATCGGAGACGCGGCTTGGATCGTCATGTTGCGGGCCTCCTCACCGAGGTCGATTTCGTAGGTCAGCGTCGCACCAGATTTCAATCTGCCCACGCATGTCTGGCCATCTGGCAGATCCATCGACGGCACTGGATCGCTCGCGGCTTGATGCTTGGCCGCGGGCAGGGTTTGTCCGTTTTTCCCGCCCCCGACCAAGTGCCGGAGATTCATCAGCTCGCTTCTGGAATCCACCGAAGGGTTCTGCGACGCGGTCTTCACGACATCACTTTTCTTTGCAGCCTCCTTGAGCCAGTGTCCATTGAGGTAAACGGCAGCGGCATGATAGGGGCGCCTGGCTTCATACCAGTCGCCCCGGATCAGATCACCGAACGGGTTGTATCCTTGGAAATACTTGTTCGGTAGAGTGACAGTCCAGGTGGTTTCATCCAACTGCTGCCATGTGGTGATCCGTTCAGAGCCCTTGATGACCACCCGCTCGCCGGGAGCCGCCTGGTAAACGATCCGCTTTTCATCTGATGATCCGCCGCGGGGCGGATTGATCCGCTCGCGGTAGACTCCATCATGCACGGTAATGACATCTCCGGACTGGGCCTTGTCGGAGGCCTTGGAAATCGTCTTGAAAGGGCTGGCCACGGAGCCAGCACTCGCATCATTGCCTGACACGGAAACATGATATTCTGTCGCCATTCCCCGGGCCGCGCCGACAACGAGCACGGCGCAAGTGAATGCATGGTTTCTTAATTGTTGTAACATTCTGATCCTGTTTTTCATGGGTGGATTGTTTCATTGCCGCGTTCAGCGGAGCGGTGGCGCGCGATTCCGGGGTGACTTTCAAGTTTGTGGAACACGACTGCAGATTGCAGGATTTTCTGCGTATGCAGGGATTCAGCCACCAAGGAAGATGCGGCGAGATAATGATGGAATGAACGGATGGGCAGAGTCATCACTTGACTTCGAGGGCGAGGCGGGCCTTGCCATCCTTGTCTTTGTCATGATCAGGGGACCACTGGATAGAAAATCCCTCGCTCAATGATGCGGGCTTCGCATTGGAAAGCTTCATCGCTGAGTTCGGAGCCGCCGTGACGAAGAATTTTCTTTTTCCGTAAGCTGCGATCTTGATTTCCGCAGCGGCGATTCCGGGTCCGTTGATTTCCTTGCTGCCGGCATCCAACACTTTCTCGAACGTGAGTTTCTGCCTCTTCCCGTCGGTCCATTTCAGGTCAACGCTATCACCTTTGAGTTTGTCCTCAGCCGCTTTGGCCTCTTTTTTAGCCGCCCTTTTGGCGTCCCGTTCATTGACCTCTTCCGGGTTGTTCGCCGCCATGGCAGGCGGATTGACATTGGGGAAAACGGCAGTGACGAAACAACGAATAGGATTGGTGAGGGTGCTTGGGTCCAACACCCGACTGCCGACGAAAACAATTCCGCGGGATTGTTCGATGGTGATCTCGAGGCTGGCATTACCTGCGGTCTTTCCGCGGAGGATGCATTTTCCGAGTTTGTCCAAGGCTGGGTCCGCAGTCTCCAGCGTGTCCGCCAGAACCGGATTCGAGACGATCTTTCCGTCGGGCAGGGTTTCCTCAATCCCGAATTTGATGTAAACGAGCAGGTTTCCCAAAACCGGCGCGCCCTCGCCCACGGGAATGAGTGTCACAGTGCCATCGGCGGCGGTGATTTTGAATTCGTAGTTCTTGTCCGCATACACGGCATAATATCCCAACCATGGTTGATCCTGAAGTGCCGGAAGCTCGGCTGCGACCGGTTGTGTGGAAGCCGTGGCGAGAAGGCAGGACATCAGCAGGCTCGCGCGGATTCGGAGCCGGCAAGTCCGCCTCGTATTCGGGGTTGATGCTTGCAGGCGACGGCTGGTGAATCCGAATGGTGTTTGGAACATGAGTGCTGAAATGGTTTTCATGGGAGACAATCCCCCCTTTTTTTGCGATCGGTGAGGATTGCTTCGAACATGCGCCGGATCGACAGGGTTTGAGTATCCTCATTTCATAGGATGTAGGGATGATTGGTGGGCGGCGGCGTTGCTTTTCACGCTATTGATTCGCTATCTGCAGGGCGGGCTATGGCTGCGCAACTATTCTTGACTTCGTCTTCTGCGGCGGGGGGCCGACTACGTCAATTTTGACTGTTTCGGATTCCGGCCATCACCCGATGGCGCGATTTTTCCGGGCCAGATGGCAAATGGCTAACCATCCTAAGAAATGAGGATACCCTCGCCCCGGAATTTGCCATATTGTCTGCCATTCGAGAAGCTTTCCGAAACATTCGTCCATCCACATAAGATCCATGAAAAACAAATATATAATCGTAACTGCATGCCTCGCGCTTGGAGGCACCGCCAGCCAGTCCCGTGCGGCGGTTGTCACGGCAATACAGTTCAATTCCGGTGACGTGCTTCCGAGTCCGATTACAGCGGTATCGACGGACTTGTTGCAAACAAGCGTTTCCGCCGTCACTGGCGAAGTAGCGGGTCAGAATCTCCGGAACGGAACTACCGGCACCGCATTCGAATCCACCGTGGGGGATCCGGCCTCCGCCAATGGGGCCAGTCCTTACACCACAACGTATGATCTCAATGTCTCGACGAACGCTTATGGTTACGACATTACCGAGTTTCGTTTGTTCAGCGGATGGATCGACGGTCGTGCCAGCCAACAATACGCCATCGCCTATTCTCTCATCGGCAGTGCTAGTTTCACTGACCTCACCTCCGTGACCAGCCTCCAAAGTGGAGGTTCGTTACTCACTCTTACTTATGACGACACTGTAGTGCCGTTGATTTCGGGAGTGGATGCCGTTCGCTTCACTTTTGTCTATCCGAACAATGAGTCATTCAAGGCCACTGTGTATCGGGAGATTGACGTTATTGGAACAGCAGCAGTTCCCGAGCCCTCCGCCGCTCTTCTCGGTGGCTTGGGACTGCTCGCGCTGTTACGCCGCCGACGATAACGGCGATCGTTGGTTGTCGGTGAAGAATACCCATTCTGGGTCTAGCTTACTGTGTTACCACTTCATACTTCATCTCGCCCCTTCTCTTGAGGGGTGAACGGGCGGTCATCATTCCTTTCCATAAACCTGGACTTGCTTGAGGTGGAAGTAATCGGATGTCTCCGGCTTGGTTTCGAGGCGGAGATAGCGGGCTTTGCGGCCGGGGACTTGGGCACCGGCTAGGAAATCGTTGACGGGGATTTCCCACTTGGGCAGGCCGCTCTCGGCTTTCCAGACTTCGGTCCAGGTCTTGCCATCCGTGGAAATGGACAGGCGCAGCGTTGCCGCACGGTCCATGCCGGGCTGGCCGAATTTCGTGCGGTTGAGCACGCGGACGCCGGTGACGGAAACCTCGCGGCCCAGATCCATCTCGACCCAAGGATTCGCTTCCGCCGATGTGTGGAATGCGAATTCGTCTGCGGGCCTCTCGGTGACGAGCGCTTGCGGGGCATCGGACGGGTCGTATTGCGAGGTCGAACTGGTTTTAACGATTGCCTCCTTCGAAACGATTTTGCCGTAGGTCGCAGCATCGTTGAAGACCGAGAGAAATTCGCCGTCCGAGATGGCGGGAATGTCGTTCACGGATAGGTCGAAGGTGAGTTCGACGATCGAAACCGGCGTGCCTTTGGGCACGGTGACAGTGAGTTTTTTCGCGTCTTGCTGGAAGTCGATTTTCCCGCCGTTCAACAACTGCGCGGAGAGAAGTGTGCGTCCGGGCAGGGGGGGGAGTTCGATGGTCCCACCTTCGAAGACATGGAGCCAGACGGTTTTGCCGCGGCGCGTTGATCCGCCCCAGGACGACCACTTCCAAGGGCCGCCGCGCGTGCCGTAGATGGCGCGGCCGTTTTCCTTGAGCCACGCTCCGACCTCGACGAGTCGGTTTTTCTCCATGGGGGCGAACTCGCCGTCCCACTGCGGACCCCAGGAGAGCAGGAGGTTGCCATCGCAGGCGGCGTTTGCGACGAGCATTTGGATCAGTTGGTCGCGGGATTTGGGCTCGCCACCGCTGTAGCTCCAGGTGCTTGTCAGGCAAATGCAGGACTCCCATGGGCGCCAGTCTTGGAAATAGCCGAGGCGTTGCTCGGGCGTGTCGAAATCACCGGGCAGGGAGGCGCGGTTGTTCAGCAAAATGCCGGGCTGGATTTCGCGGGCCATGCGGGTGAGTTTTTCCCCGTCCCACGCGTCGGCAGTGAACATCCCGCCCCACCACGCGGCATCCCACCAGAGAATATCGACCTTGCCGTATTTGGTGAGCAACTCGCGGACGACATTGTTCTGGT
>JBEDKU010000664.1:0-13709 GCA_041172045.1 Verrucomicrobiota bacterium
TTTACCGGCTTTGTAGAGACTGGAGAGCTTGTTTTCCAAGATCCTTGCCCGCAGCATGGACTGGAAGGCTGAGCGCAGGAAATCGCGGTCGATCACCGCTTCGCCAGCGAAATTTTGCAGATCCGGGTTCGACACGGGCCAAGGCTAAGACAGTGCAAGTGGAACCTGCAACCGCTTTCCGGCAAACTCACGCCTCGCGTCGGTTCCAGGTGACCAAGTCCCTGTAAACGAGTCCCTTGCCGCCGAAAAGATCTAGCGCACTGCCCACCGTCACATCCACTTCGCCGCGTCCGGACCGCTCCACGAGTAACAGATCCGCCATCGTTGCCGCGCCGCCGGCGTAGGTCACCGGGCATTTCCCCCAAGTTCCCAGCAGCTCGACCAGCTCCGCATCGATTCCCCGGCACAAGCCTTCCACGTCCGCAGCATGGACCAGGAACTCGTCACAAAACGGCGCGAGCCGATCCAGAGTCGCGTGATCCACCGTCAATTCCGTCAGCGTTTGCCAGCGGTTCATCGCCACCGTCCAGCCAGCGGCGTTCCGGCGGCAGGAAAGGTCGATCACCAGCTTGTCCTTGCCGATTTTGCCGACCAACGAGCGTAAAGCTTCCTCCAGAAATTTCCCCTCCGCGTCAAACAGCGCCGAAGTCACGATCACATGGCTCGCTCCGGCCTCCAGCCACTCCGCTGCATTTCCCTCATCGATCCCGCCGCCGATCTGAAGGCCGCCGGGATAAGCCGCCAGCGCCTCCCGCGCTGCGCCGTCATTTCCCGGCCCGAGCTTGATCACATGCCCGCCAGTCAGCTCGTCTTCGCGGAAAGTCTCCGCAAACCACCCCGCCGGCCGGTCCGACACGAAATTCTCCGTCGGCCCCACACCGTCGTCGCGCAGGCTGCCGCCGACGATTTGTTTCACTTGGCCCTGGTGGAGGTCGATGCACGGGCGGAATTTTGTCATGGAAATCAAAGCTGCGGAGAATTCTCGTCAGCCTGTCGCCCATCGCAAGCGGGAAGTGGATGTTCCAAATGACAGCGATAGAGTGCGGCGTTTCCCGGTAGGGCGGATCCTGCCCGGTCCGCCCACTTTACCGCCCGCATGGGCGGTGGGGCTGCGAGGGGGATGAAATGAGGGGAAGATACGCGGAATCATGGTCTTTGCGTTTTCAATTCACCCTCGGGGATAGTCAGGGCGGTGGGAGGCCGCATAGCCCTGCCGGAGCGGGTTATCTGAACTCTAACTTCCGATCAAAAACACATCCAGTAGGAACCAGCCGATCATCAGGATTCCTACGACAATTTTGACTCCCATCCCGGCCAGTGTGCCTACCACCGAGCCGACGCCGGAGATCGCCGCGTGGTGGCTTTGCTTTTTTGCGACCGCGATCTCGCAGACAAACGCCCCGATCAAGGGTCCCAGCAACAACCCGAACGGCAGGAAAAACATCCCAACGATGCTCCCCGCGATCGCACCCAGCGCCCCCCAGCGTGTGCCGCCGAACCATTTTGACCCGGCGGCACCGCTGAGCGTTTCGACGGTCTGGGAAATGGCCATCAGCAGCGCGAGGATCGCAAACGACCACCAGGCCAGTCCCGCTTCCGGTCCCAGCATCAGCCGATAGGAAACCGCGGCGATCAGGATGATCAAATGCCCTGGCAGGACCGGCAGCACACAGCCGACCGCGCCCGCGAGCAGCAGGCAGACCGTCACAAACCACGCCACGCCCGTGCCCACGCCGCCCCAGATCGCACTTGTTTGAATCGCCAGCCACATGCCGCGCTTCCTACACGCGATCCATCCGCACCGCAATCCCGCACCCGTTCCGGCGGCGCAAATCCTCGCATTTGATGCGCGGATCAGCCTCGGCAGTGACAAGCCCGCGCAGCGGGGGCACATTACCGACGAAGTATGGATTGCGAGGTTTCCTTTGGAGTTGAGTTGCCATTTCCGGTGGCTACTCTCCGCGCGTTGAACCTTATGAAGCATTCCAAGATCTTCCGAACGCTGGCTTTCCTTGCCGTGATCCTACCTCTCCATGCATCCGCCCAAGCCCCTGAAAGCGTGATGGTGGTGGAGGCCTACTCCGGGAAAATCCTGGTCGCCCACAACTCTTCCGAGAAGCGCCCGATCGCCAGCCTGACCAAGATCGCCACCGCCGCCGTCACCGTGGACTGGGCCACGGCCACCGGCACCGACATCGGCTCGACCATCATCACCGCGCCCCAGACCGTCGCCCTCGTCGGCGGGCCGAACCCGATGAACCTCCAGCCCGGCGACCAGCTGACTTTGCGTGACGCCCTCTACTCCGCGCTGCTCGGTTCGGACAATCTCGCCGCGCTCACCATCGCCGACCACGTGGGCCGGGAAATCCAGACCCGCCGTGGTGGGAGCGGCGATCCGGTCGCTACGTTCGTCGGCGAAATGACCCAGCTTGCCAAGGCGCTGGGCATGAAGAACACCCGTTTCGCCAATCCACACGGTCTCGACCGCCCGGGCACCAAGGCCTACTCGACCGCCGCGGACGTTGCCCGGCTCTCGGTTTATGCGATGCGCCGGAATGCCCTGAATTTCATCGTCCGCCAAAAAGACCGCCAGGTCAGCGTCACCGGACCCGCCGGCAAGCGCGGCTACCGGGTGAAAAATTCGAACGAACTCATCGGCGAACCCGGGATCCTGGGGGTGAAAACTGGTACAACGAATGCTGCCGGTCCTTGTGTCTCCGTTTGCATGGACCGCGAACCTCTCGTCCGCATGAAACCGGATGGCTCGAAAGGCGCCACACCGCGCCGCTTGATCGTCGTCGTCCTCAATAATCCGGACCGCTTCAACCGCGCCCGTGGGCTGATCAGCGAAGGCTGGGCCATCTATGATCCATGGCTGGAGTCCGGCGCGCTCGTCGAGAACCGCGACCGCGAAATTCTCAGCCTGCCCAGCCCGCAGTAAATTTTTAATCACCCTTTCCAACCACACATCCCCATGAGAATAGGAATTCTAAACAGCGGCGGCGATTGCCCCGGACTCAATGCCGTCATCCACGGCGTCGTCGGCGCGGCCGATCAACTCGGATGGGAAGTCATCGGCTTCCGCGACGGCTTCGAAGGCATGCTGCCTCCTGGCGACTACGTCATCCTCAAGCCGCAGGATACCATCGGCATCCTCAAGCTCGGCGGCACCATTCTCGGCACCACCAACAAGGGCCATTTCGCCGCGAAGGTCGGCAAGGGCGATATCGCCGAAGTTCCTCCGGAAATCGTCGCCAAAGCCAAGGCCACCATGGAGGAGCTGGAAATCAGCGCCCTCATCATCGTCGGCGGGGATGGGTCGCTCACCACTGGATTGCAACTCTACCGCGAAGGCTGGCCGATCATCGGTGTCCCCAAGACCATCGACAACGACCTCAGCGCCACCGCCTTCACCTTCGGCTTCGACAGCGCCGTTTCCACCGTGGTGGACGCGCTCGACCGCCTCCACACCACCGGGGAAAGCCATAAGCGCGTGATGGTGCTCGAAGTCATGGGCCGTCACGCCGGATGGATCGCTCTCTGGGGTGGTATAGCCGGCGGCGGCCACGTCGTCCTCCTGCCTGAAATTCCCTTCTCCTTTGAGAAAATCACCGAATTCATCAATCGCCGTGACGCCGCGGGTTACCACAGCACCATGGTGGTCGTTGCCGAAGGCGCGCACATGCCGGAAGGGGAGATCGTCACCATCGACTCCAACACCGGTGGCGAAGTCCGACTCGGTGGCATCGGCGAGCGCGTCGCCGCGAAACTCCAGGAAACCACCGGCAAGGATACCCGCGCCTGCATTCTCGGTCACCTTCAGCGCGGCGGTTCGCCCACCGCCATCGACCGGATCCTCGGCATGCGTTTCGGCGTCATGGCGGTGAAGCTCGCCGCCGACGGCAATTTCGGCCGCATGGTCAGCTACCAGGCCTACCACGTCGATTCCGTGCCGATCGAGGAAGCCGTCCACCAACTCCGGCTGGTTTCGCCGCAAAGCGAGCTGGTCCTCGCCGCCAAGGCTGTCGGCATTTGTTTCGGAGATTGAGGAAGTTGAGGGGCGAAACCCTGTAGGTGAAGGAATTCCTTCATTCTTTTCGTCTTTTAGACTTTTAGACCTTCAGACTTTCGACTCTTTTTCTCCCATGTCCTCCGATCCGCTTCTCCAACTCCTCCGCCGCAAAGCCCGCTTTTCCGACCAGGATCTGGCCGACCTGCTCTCCTCCACCCGGGAGGCCGTCGCTGCCAAGGTGGCTGCTTTCGAAGCGGACGGGACCATCCTCGGCTACCATGCCGTGATCGATCCCGAGGCCATCGGCGACACTTCTGTCTCCGCCTTCATCGAGGTCAAGGTCACCCCCGAGCGCGGCGGTGGCTTCGACCGTCTCGCCATGCGCATCTCCCGTTTCGACCAGGTGGTCTCTTGTTATCTCGCCAGCGGCGGCTACGATCTCATGGTTGTGGTGGAAGGCGGCGATCTCCGCGAAGTCGCCCGCTTCGTCTCCGAGAAGCTCAGCTCGCTCGACGGCGTGATCTCCACGGCCACCCACTTCCGGCTCAAGACCTACAAGGAAAACGGTTTTATCTTCGAAAAGGAAGCTGTCAGCGAGCGCCTCGCCGTTTCCCCGTGATTTCCCGAGCTCCGGACCTGACCCGTGGCGACCGGTGATCGCCGCCATGCCGCTTGCAGGTAAAACCAAGAAAATTTCCATTTACCGCTTGCCAGCCCCCGGCGGTCTGCTAAATCACCCGCCCCGCGGAGACGCCAGAGAAGTCTGGACATCCTCTCGTGGTCACGCGAAATCACGCACATCATGGCACGTATCCTAGGCATTGAAATTCCCAATGAGAAGCGCATCGAAGCTTCTCTGCCCTACATGTTTGGCATCGGTCGCCCCACGGCGGCGAAGATCCTTGAACACGCAGGGGTTGACCCCAACATCCGCACCGGACAACTCAGCGAGGAACAACTCGTCCGTATCGCCCAGGTGATCACGACCGAATCGATCATGGTGGAAGGTGACCTTCGCCGTGAGCGCCAATCGCAGCTCAAGCGTCTGACATCCATCAACTGCTATCGTGGCATCCGTCACAAGCGTGGATTGCCCGTCCGTGGCCAACGCACCCGCACCAACGCCCGCACCCGCAAGGGCAAGAAGAAGACGGTCGGCGTGAAGAAGTAATTTTTTGTAATCATGTCTGAAGAAACCAACCAAAATTCCGCCGAAATTCCGGCGGTTGAGCCCGTAGCAGCTCCAGCACCCGCCACCACTCCTGCTCCTGAAGCGGCCGCCACTCCTCCTATCGGAGAAGCACCGAAAAAGGACGTCAAACGCGACATCTTCGCCGAAATCGGCGGAGGCGAGGAGGAGATCAAGATTCACAAGGCCAAGGGCTCGAAGAATATCACCCGCGGCATCGTCCATGTGACCGCGACTTTCAACAACACCCTTGTCAGCGTGACGGATCCAAGTGGCAATGCCATTGGTTGGTCCAGCGCCGGCAAAATGGGCTTCAAAGGTTCGCGGAAAAGCACCGCTTACGCCGCCCAGGTGGTTTCGCAAGACGCCTGCCGCCAAGCCATGGGACACGGTCTCAAGGAAGTCGACGTCCGCGTCAAGGGCCCAGGCTCCGGCCGTGAGTCCGCCGTGCGTGCTGTCCAAGGTCTTGGTTTGGAAATCCTTTCCATCCGCGACGTGACGCCGATTCCTCACAACGGTTGCCGCCCTAAGAAAGCCCGCCGCGTCTAATCCAACCTTTTTAGAAATTCTTATATGGCACGTTATACAGGTCCACGCGCAAAGATCAGCCGCCGCTTCGGTGTCTCCCTCTTTGGCCCTTCCAAGGCATTTGAACGCCGCAACTTCCCACCCGGCCAGCACGGCGTCCGTGCCGGTCGTAAGAAGAAGAGTGAATACTCCGTCGCCCTCGGCGAAAAGCAGAAGCTTCGTTTCCAATACGGAGTGCTCGAAAAGCAATTCCGCGGTTACTACGAAGAGGCTTCCCGCCGCCGTGGCATCACCGGTGTGATCCTTCTCCAACTCCTCGAGTGCCGTCTCGACAACGTGGTTTACCGCGCTGGCTTCGGCAACAGCCGTCAGGCTGCACGTCAATCCGTCAACCACGGCCACATCCTCGTGAATGGCCGCACCGTTGACATCGCCAGCTATCAAGTGAAGCCGGGTGATGTGATCAAGGTCGGTGCCCGTCCTTCCTCGCAGCAGCTCGTGAACCGCATGACCGACCTCACGCAGGCCATGCCGATCAAGGACTGGCTCACGGTTGACAAGGACAAGCTCGAAGCCACCGTGACCCGCATCCCGGATCGCGCCGACATCGACCCGCTCGTCAATGAGCAGCTCATCGTCGAACTTTACTCCCGCTAATTCCGGCAACCGCCGAAATCAGTTTTCAAAAGACGCCCGGACGAAAGTCCGGGCGTTTTTTTGTGATCATTTTTTATCAAAAGATGAAGTTTCATCCTAGGCTTGTGGCAATGGGGAAAGCCTGTGATAGATCAAATCATGAAATGGAATTTGGGATGGATCTTGTGGCTGTTGATGGCACTGACCTGCGAGGCCGCCGAGATTGTGGCATGGAAGGTGCCACTGAACCGTTTTGTGGAGCAAGGGTTGGAAGCTGCCGGAATCGTTCCCTGTAAATCCTCGCCAGAACCTTCGCCGTTTTTCAAGAAGGGAGACGTATTGTGGGATTTGAAGGGAATTTCTCCGGAGAATCGAATTCAAACAGTGCCGCCGCTCGAATGGGCGGTGTGGAACGAAAACTCCGAAACCCTGGTGATCAAGGCGGATTGGAATGGGATTTGGCAACTCCATCAGCGGCTTAAGCTGGACGATCTCCCGAAACAATGCCGGATCACCGCTGAGGTTTTCGAGGTGCAAGCCGATGGCTTGCCGGTGTCAGACAAGTCCGTTCCCTCGTTAGTTCATTCATGCGTATCGAAGTCCGGGCAAGAGGTTGAGTCGATCTATCACCAACATGGCAAGATGATCCGCTTGAAGAGCAATGCCACAATCGGTGCGGGGGCTCCCGTGGTGGATTTGGGATTGGAAATATCGATTTCGCTGCCCGATCAGCCCGGATTGGAAATCAATACCGGACTCACGCTCATATCCGGCAGCGCGGTATGGGCTGCTAGGGATTTCGATGGGACGAAAGGCATGGATCTCAGAATGGCTGCTTCGATTGAGTTGCTGGACGGAACACCGCTGTCACAAGCACTGATGATTCAAAAGGGGGGAACCGTCTCGCCGATTGAAGTCGATCGGAGACAAATACAAAGGCATCGTATCGGAGACAAAGGTTGGTTGACCACTCAATGGTTGGATCCAAGGAATCTGGCAGATAACGATACAACCGATCCCTCCGTGGATCCGTTTGCCGAACGTGACCCGAGAGAAGTGCCGAAACCGAATCGTTTCAGAGAGGTTATGGTTCCCGAGATTCTCAGAGCATGGTTTGACAGGCCGGTATGGGATTTACGGGAGTGGACGAGAAATGCAGGTCTTGAATTGAAGGACGGATCGGATTTTGCGGGATACGATCCGCTGACTCAGAATGTCTTCATCTTTTCAAATTCCGAGCGTCTGTTGGATATGTTCGAAGCACTATATTCACCCATGTGCTGTCTTCGCCCCGCGATGCTGGTTGCGACTTTCGATGGCAATGGTCAAAGTCGATTGGTAGCTCGATCCGGGCAAAGATGCCGTTTGAAACGCGCCATCGCCGAGCAAAAGGAGATACGTTTCATCGAGATCGAACCAACTCTGGGTGAAACGGGGGACATGATCGACATGCGACTCCACTATCGCAATGACTCCGTGGCCCAGGGGATCCAATCCCTCAAAACGGCCGTCACGCTGAGAACCGGACGCACCTTGGAATTGATTTCAGGCGGTAACGGTGAAGCAAAACAATCACTCCGCGTAAAGGCTGAGGTGATACGGGTGCCTTGACGTCAGGATTTTTTTGGCCGGCAGCGCAATACTTTCCACCTGTGGTTCGGAAAAATCGCTATCTCGATGAATCACGGAAGTCGCCCTTGCACCTGGATGTGGGCAATCACTGATTTAACTCTGTTTCCGTTCGTGCGCCCGCAGGGTCAGGACCGCCAACTCCGGCGGACAGGCGAAGCGGACCCGGGGACCGGTCGTGCCGACGCCGCGGGTGACGAACAAATTGGAGTCGGCGCTGGCGAAGAGTCCGTTCACGTATTTGGTGCCGTGTTTTACTTTGACGGGCGGGTAGCCGATCACCGGAACCCGGCATTGGCCGCCGTGGGTGTGGCCGGAGAGCTGCAGGAGGATTTCGCGCCGGGTGGTCATGGCGTCGAAATAATCGGGCTCGTGGACCAGGGCGAGGACCGGAGTTTTCGTCGGGATTCCTCGGAGTGTCCGCTCTGGATCCGGTTTTCCGAGCCAGACATAATCCGTGCCGGCGATGGCGAGCGATTCGCCACGGATGGACAGCAGGCTGTGCTGGTTGGTGAGAAACGAGATGCCGGATTTTTCAAACAAGCGTCGGATGGTGGCGGGATTGCCGGTCCATCCGTCGTGGTTGCCCATCACCGCGAAAACTCCGTGGGTGGCGTGGATTTTTTCCAATTGTCCCAGCAGGGGAGCCAGCACGCGGGGATCGCCGCTCATGAAGTCGCCGGCCAGCGCGATGAGGTCGGGTTTTTCCTGGCGGATCCGGGCGACGACCTTGTCGATGAGTCCGGCGTCCTGATCCGGACGGAAGTGGAAATCCGCCAGCAGCGCGATCCGGAGTCCATCGAGGCCGGGGGGCAGTTTCCGGCAGCTCACGTCCTGGCGGGTGATTTCCAGGGAACCGGGTTCAATCCAACAGGCGTCGGCGAACGCCCCGAGCGCGCCGGCGGTGATGAGGCGTAGGGTGTTGCGGCGGGTGAACAGGTTTGATTTCCGGTGCTCTAACTTCTCAGTCGCGGTGTCCATGGGGCAAGTGTGGGACGCCTTGAATGAAAATCGGATGAAGCTGCGGTGAAATCTCCAATCAGCGGCCTTCCTGAATCCGCTCGGCCAGCATCGGCGGGAGGCCGGCGGCGATGATTTTCGCCTGGGTCTTGGCGATGTCATATTCGACGCGGCGGAAGACAATCAGATTGTGATCGAGGTCGTAGATCGCATAACAGGCGCGCCAGTCGCCGTCGCGCGGTTGGCCGACCGAGCCGACGTTGATGAAGTATTTCGCACCGGCCTCAATGGCCAGCGACTCGGCGGGGACTTCCTGGACCTTGTCGGTTTTCACATAGACGCGCGGCACGTGGGTGTGGCCGTGGAAGCAGATCTGGGTGAATTGATAGGAAAAATTCGACATCGCGTCGAAGCGGTTGGTCACGTAGTTCCAGTTCGCCGGCTGGTCGAGGGTGCTGTGGACGACGGTGAAGTCCGAGACCTGGCGGACCATGCGGAGGCGGGCGAGCCACTTGCGCTGCTCGTCGGAGAGTTGCCGGCGGGTCCATTCCAGCGCGGTGGCGGCGACCGGATTCATGGTTTCCAGCGAGTGGCTGCCGGAGGCGTCTTCGTCGTGATTGCCCTTCACCGTGGGGCAGTTCATCGCGCGGACGATTTCCAGGCAAGCGGAGGGATCCGCATTGTAGCCGACGACATCGCCCATGCAGACATAGTCGGTGGCGCCCTGTTTGGAAGCGTCTTCGAGGACGGCCTCGAGGGCTTCGAGATTGGCATGAATGTCACCGAAAAGAGCGATCCGCATGGAGTGTTCTGGGAGTGGGAAGAAAGCTTGGCGTTTGGTGTCGGTCTGTCGAGGCGAAACCCGAGTGACTATTTGGAGAACCAGTCGTCGGTGTTGAACGGAACCGGCAGGGGCTGGCTGAAAATGCTTTTATCCTTGGGGATGTTCAGGATTTTTTCGAGCGACTCGAGGGTGGCGGCCACGCCGTAAACGGGAAACCGCTCGCGGACCCGCTGCCAATGGCCGGTGAGCGCGTCATAGGCTTTTTCCGGCGTGGAGAACAGCTCGATGGCCCGCGCGGTGGTGTCCATGTCGGGATTTTCATGGGCCTCCAGGATGAAGAGCAGGATCAGCAGGGTGGGGGTGCGGTTTTTCGACTCGGCGTAGAGCGAGCGCGCGAGGGCGAGCGCTTCCTTTTCTTTTCCGGCGACGCGGGCGAGCGCGTAAAGTTCGGAGCGGCGCACGTAAGGCAGTGCATTACCGGTGTCCGCCGCGCGGCGGTAGGCTTCCGCGGCGGCGGCGAAGGCCTCGTTCGGATCGCGGAAGGCGTGGAACTTGTTGGTGTCGGAGAGAAGGAAGCCGAGGCTTGCGGAAAGGCTCCAGTCCGTGGGGTTGTTGCGGATTCCGCGTTCCAGAAACGCCCTCCCGCGGAGAATCGACGCCCGCCATGCCTCCCGCCGCCGCAGGGATGGGAGTTTGGAGTCGTTCATGTAGTAGGACGCCGCGTTGTAAGCCAAGTGCCACGAGCCGGTCTCCCAGTAGTAGCGCGTGTGGGGTGCCAGATCGACGATGGTGTCGAAAGTTTCCGCCAGATCGTCCCAGCGTTGTTCTTGGAAAAACGAAAACGCCCGCAGGTTCATGAAGGTGGCGACCAGCGTGCGCAACCCGCCGAGTGCGACGGCGGAGCTGGTCTGGCCGATCTTGTCGCGGGTGCCGATTTTCATCGGCGGCGGGGTGAGGCCGGCGTTGCGGAGTTCCTTGGCCAGTCCGGCTTCGTAAGGCATGCGCGCCGCGCCGAAGGCCAGCAGCGCCACCGTCAGGATTCCGTTTCGTTGCCAGGTTTTCACGGGATTAGAATTCCTTTTCCGCGAAGACGAACCACGAGGCGATGGTGAAAAACACGGCGTAATAGAGCCCGATCAAGGTCAGCTTTCCGAGGATCAGCAGCGGCATGGTCTGCCCTTCGATCACCGCGTCGATGACATTGAAATTCTGGAAATCAGGCAGAAACAGCGAGATGACCAGGGACAACATCCGCGCGAACAATCCTTCGCCCGCTTGGCCGGCCTGGAGGTAGGCGTCGCGCATGTCGGCCTGGAAGTGACCGATGAAATAAATGAGAAAACTGATGATGGTGGTGAACAGCGTGCTCGACGAAAACGTCGAGATCATCAGCGCCAGCGAGGCCATGACCGAGGCGCGCAGGAACACGGCGAAGACCGCGCCTTGCAGCGACCAGGTCGGGCCGTTGGCGGCGGTTTCCAATCGCAGCGAGTCGATCGCTTCCTTCGGCCATTCCAGCGCCTGCGCCATCGCGAGTTGTTGTTCCAGCACCATCGAGGAGCGGATTTGCAAGACCACGGTCATCAGCACGTCCATCAGTGCGAGCGAGACGAAGACGAGCATCAGCACACCTAGCAGTTTTCCCGCCAGGTAGTCGATGCGCGGGACGGGCTTCGCCAGAATCGTATACAGCGTGCGGTCCTCCACGTCCTTCGGCAGCAGCAGCGCGGTCGCCACGATGGACAGCACCACCGAGAACAAAGTCATCGTCCCCAGCGACCAGCTTTTGATCGAGCGCAGCACGTTCACGCCGACGGATTCGGGGCCTTCGTGCTGTGGCAGGTCGAAAAAGTTGCTGGCGATGGCGATCACCGCGAACACGGCGAGAAAGTAGAACACCTTCATCCGCACCAGTTGGGTGAAGGCGTGCCGGGCGATCACCAGGATCCGGCTGATGTGGGAGCCCCGGGAGGCGGTTGCGGTGGTCGTGCTCATGAGTCTTTGTCCCGGTTGATGGTTTCCCGTAGGAACAGCCGTTCCAGCGTGGTGCGCGGCTTGCCGGTGCGGATCAACGAGGCCCCGGCCGATTTCGCCACCATTTCCTGGATCTGCGCGACCAGTTCCGGACTGGCGTCCTTGATGATGATTTCCGTCTGGTCCTCGATCGCGATCAGCTCTTCCAAGCGCCCTTCCTTCACCATCCGGCCTCGGAAAATAATGCCGACGTGGTCGCAGACCTCCTGAACTTGTTCCAGCAAGTGAGAGCACAGGAAAACCGTGATCCCGCGCTCCCGCAGTTTGAAAATCAAATCCCGGATTTGCCGCGAGCCGATGGGATCCACGCCGGCGGTCGGCTCGTCGAGAATCACCAAGCGCGGCTCCTGCACCAGTGCCTGCGCCAGGCCGATGCGCTGCAACATGCCCTTCGAGTAGCCGCCGATGCGCCGGTCGCGGGCGTCTTCCAGATCCACCATCGCGAGCAACTCGCCCACCCGGTCCTCGAGCACCCGGCCCTTCAAGCCGCAGAGTTTCCCATAAAATCGCAAAGTCTCCGCACCGCTGAGGTGTTTGTAGAAATAAGGATTCTCCGGCAGGAAACCCACGTCGTTGCGCGAGTCCACCTTCAGCGAATCCTTGCCGAAAATCGCGCAGGTTCCAGCAGTCGGAGCCACCAGTCCGAGCAGCGCCTTCATCGTCGTCGATTTGCCGGATCCGTTCGGCCCGATGAGGCCGTAAACCTCGCCCGGCATGATCCGGATCGAGACGCCGTCCACCGCCCGCAGCATCTGTTTGCGGAAGGACGTCTTGAAATCCTTCACTAGGTTTTTGATTTCAACAGCAGGGGTTTGATCGGCCATCGGTGGAGAGATATTTGAACGGGCATGCACCGACTGGCAACGGGCAAATTTTCCAAATTTCAGCGTATCCGGTGACCTATGATATTGGTGGAGAGTTGCTAGGTTCCCTTGAAGAGCGGAAGCCATTCCGGCCAAGCTTGGATCTGTTGTTCAAGCCAACGTGTCGTTCGGTGTGGGGGGCGGCCCAAATCCGGCCGTCGGGCTGGACCAGGAATCCAACTCGCCGCCTTCCAGTCTGGACAGGGTCGGGGGCTGTCTCCAGAGTCCGGCAAGTTCATGCGTATTTCCGACCGTTATATTGGCAGACAGGTGCTGACGGGCACCGTGTATGCGGTGATGGTGCTTGGAATCGTGCTGGTGCTGGGAAACTTGTTCAAACAAATCCAGCCCTTGCTGGTGGACCAGAAGGCACCCATCGCGCTGGTGATCCGCTTCGTGATCGGGGTACTGCCCTTGTCGTTGATGTACACCATCCCGTGGGGGTTTCTCACGGCGGTGCTGTTGGTTTTCGGCCGGATGTCGTCCTGTCATGAAATCACGAGCTTCCGGGTGGCGGGCTTGAGCCTGGTGCGCTTGTCGTTGCCGGTGTTCGTCATCGGAGCCCTGCTGTCGGTGCTGAGCCTGTGGCTGAACGCGACTTTCGTGCCGCAGTCCAAGGCGTCCACGCGGCAGTTGATTTACGACCAGGCGGCGCGTGATCCGGGATCGCTGCTGAAGCCGGGGGTGGTGCATGGGGATTTCAAGGGCGACGGGCAGGAAGTGCAGCAATTGCTCATCGAGGGGAAAACCGGCGACTGGCTGGAGGGCTTTCATTTTTATGTCATGCAGGATCCGAAAAACGCCGGACCCAAGTCCAAGCAGGATGGCTCCGCGATGACCTACGTTCACGCGTCCAAGGCGGCGCTGACCGTGGACAAGGAGAACAGCCAACTCCGCCTGAAGCTGGAGGACGCCTATTTCGAGTCCCGCAATGCGGATGGAAAAGTGGACGCCGCCTTCGCCGGCGAGGCGGAACCACTGGTGATCGATTTGAAAAAGGCCAACGACCGGAAAATCCGCGCCAACCTCATGTCCAACGAGCAGATCCGCGCGGAGATGGCGAACAACCCGTCG
>JBEDKU010000665.1:0-3675 GCA_041172045.1 Verrucomicrobiota bacterium
TCCGGCGCGGCGACCTCGGGAATCTCCGGCGGCCCCACCGCGGGACGCATCCTGACGTGGAGTGTCGGTGCCAAAAACCTCGACACCAATTACGCGGGCGCGATCAGCAACGGAACCTCCACCACGGCACTGACCAAGGTCGGTACCGGAATATTCACGCTCTCCGGCACCAGCGCTTACACCGGCGCAACGGCTGTGAGCGGTGGTGCGTTGGCGGTGACGGGAGTCCTTGGTGCTACCAATGTCACCGTCGCCAGCGGAGCGAAATTGACCGGCAGCGGAAGCATCGGCGGACTGGTGACGGTGCAGTCCGGGGGCACGCTCGGCATCGGGACGGGTTCCCCAACCACTTTGGGCATCGCCGGTGGAGTGGCTCTATCAGGCGGCTCCAACCTGGTCATGAAGCTCGGCAGCACGACCACCGCCGGCGGCGGCGTGAACGACCTGATTCAAATGACCGCCGGCACCCTGAGCCTGAGCGGGACGATCACTGTGACGCCCGCTTATCTCAATGGCACATTGATCCCCGGCACCTACACGCTCATCACGGGTGGCGCCGCCACCACCGGCACCCCGACTTTCGTTTGGGGCGGCACCAACGGTGAGGTTGTTAGTTTCTCCACCAGCACGCCCGGAACGGTGACGCTGGTAGTCGCGGGGGCCGGCCCGCCGGCCGCGCCGACGGGTCTTGTCGCGACAGCCGGAAACACCCAGGTGGCTTTGAACTGGGATGCCGTCGCCGGTGCCACCGGTTACACGGTGAAGCGCTCGCTCACCAGCGGCAGCGGCTACGCGCCACTGCCGGGCGGCACGACGGTAAACACCAGTTTCACGGACACCGGACTCACCAATGGCACGGCGTATTACTACAAGGTTTGCGCCACGAACGGATTCGGCGACGGCCCGGACTCGTCGGAAGCGGCCGCGACACCCGCGAGCACGGTGACAACGACATTTACCTCGGTCGCGGGGCAGGACGGCTATGTCCGTGAGTCCAACGAGACGAGCAACGTCGGCGGATCCACCACCAGCAACTCAACCTTGCGGATGGGAGACGACAACAGCACTCAATCCGGAGAGCGTCAGTTGAAGGGGTTTGTCTCGTTCGACACCTCGTCCCTTCCTGACAACGCGGTCGTCACTTCCGCCACCTTGAAGGTGAAATCGTCTGCCATCACCGGCACAAGCCCCTTCACCACCCACGGCACTTGTTATGCGGACATCAAGGGAGGATCCGGTTTTGGCGGAGCCACAGCCCTCGCCAATAGCGACTTCGAAGCCGCGGCGGATGCCACGTCGGTGGCGGTCATGAGCAACCCGGTTTCGGTTGGCGGGATCTCCAGCGGCACACTGAATGCCGCGGCTCGCGGCTGGATCAGCAAAACGGCGACCACCCAACTCCGCCTCTATTTCTCGACCGACGACAACGACAACAATGCGGACGACTGGATCGACTTCTATGCCGGCGAAGACGCCACGGCCGCCAACCGTCCCGTGTTGGAACTCACTTATCAGGTCGATGGAACGAGCCAAACACCCACGACTCTAACGGTCAATCCCCCGGGCTCGACGCTCGCGGTGAACGCCACCCAGGCATTTTCCGCCACCGTCCTCGACCAGTTCGGGAACCCGATGAGTTCGACGATCGCCTGGTCTGCCACCGGCGGTGGCACGATCAATGCCAGCGGACTATTCACCGCGACCGCTGCAGGTGGTCCTTATCAGATCACTGCCACTAGCGGCAGCCTATCCACCGGCGTTCCCGTCACGGTGACCAAGGCCACTCCGACGGTGAGTATCGCGCCGACCGCGTCATCGATCACTTACGGCCAGGCGCTTTCCAGCTCCTCGCTGACGGGCGGCACGGCGTCGGTTGCGGGAAGCTTCGCGTTCACCAATTCCGGCACGACTCCCAACGCGGGCACTGCGGCCCAGGCGGTGACCTTCACCCCCACGGATTCCGCGAACTACGCCACGGCCGCTACCTCGGCCAGCGTGACGGTCAACAAGGCCACGCCAACGGTTAGCGTTGTTCCTACGGCTTCGGCGATCATCTATGGCCAGGCACTCTCCAGTTCCTCACTGTCGGGCGGCAGCGCGTCAGTCGCGGGAAGTTTTGCGTTCACGACTCCCGCCACGATTCCCGATGTGGGCACCGCAAGCCAAGCGGTGACCTTCACCCCGACGGCCGCGGCGAATTACAACACGGTGACCGCTGCGGTTAGCGTGGCGGTGAACGAGGGGACCGCGATCTATCAAGTCACGAACGTTTACTCGGGAGATGGAAGCGAGGACGTGCTTTTCCAAAACGCCGACGGATCGCTTCTCAACGGAGGCATTGTGGCCATTGGATCCTTTCCTGCGGATTACAACATTCCCAGCACGGCGAGTCAGGCGGATATCGCTTCAGCCGTGGCCAGTTTCACCCCGCTGGCATCGGCTCTGTGCGGCGGTGACTCGGTAAGTCTGGGCGGATCATTCCCGGGCTATGTGGAGGGTGCGTCGCTTGCGGGGGTGAACCCCTCCAGCTTGATTGGCCGTCCGCTTTACGTGTTCGTTGGCAATGCTTCGACGCTGGCCGCTTCCACTTCGATTGCCATCCGCCAAATGGATGTGTTCCGTCCTAACAATCCACCGCTTGAAGTCCATTATGGAGCTTATCTTGTCAATCTCCTCAGCGCTGCTCCCGCCCCGCGGATCGGAAATGTCGGGACATACACGGGGCTTGCATGGCAATGGGGGGAGATTTCCACCTACCAGACGCTCCAGCTTGCCGGACCGTCATCCGCGACGATCACGACCCCTCCAACGGCTTCGCCAATCACCTATGGCCAATCCCTGGCGTCTTCCACCCTGAGCGGTGGAGTGGGATCCGTGCCGGGAAGCTTCGCCTTCACCACCCCGGGCGCGATGCCCGGCGCAGGGACCGCGTCACAAGAATTTACATTCACCCCGACGGACACGGTGACTTATGCGACGGTGACAGGCATGGCCAGCGTGACGGTCAACAAGGCCACTGCCACCGTCACGCTCGGTGGCTTGGCCGCGACCTACGACGGCATGCCACATCCGGTTTCCGCCACCACCACTCCAACCGGGCTGGCCGTGCTGCTGACTTACAACGGATCCGCCACTGCACCCACCGTCCCGGGAACCTATCCGGTGCTCGCCGACATCGCTGACGCGAACCACAGCGGCTCCACCGCGGACACTCTCGTCATTGCCGCCCGGAGCTTGGAAAACTGGGTAACCGGCAAGTTCTCCCCGGCCCAGATCGCCGCCGGGGAATCCGCCCCGTCCGCCGATCCCGACCACGACGGCCTCACCAACCTCGCCGAATACGCTCTCGGCGGCCAGCCCTACGCCTTCACCGCGCAGCCGGCGATGACCTCCGACGCCACCTCCATGTCCGTCACCTTCCAGCGTCCCGCGTGGATCGGCGATGTGATCTATCAGGCTGAGGCCGGTGACAACTTCACCACTTGGGCCGCCCTCACGCTGGAAGTCCTCAATCCCGGCTCCGATCCCGAAACTGTCCGCGCCACCCACACCTTCCCGCTGCCCAAGCCCGCCAAGACTTTCCTCCGCCTCCGTTTCGAAAATTAAATTCCCAAGGGGCGGGGACGTCTCGTCCCCGCATTCCGTCACCCAAGCAAGCAGTGGACGCCGCCGTCT
>JBEDKU010000666.1:0-2582 GCA_041172045.1 Verrucomicrobiota bacterium
AGATTACACCGCATTTCCGCCCCGAAGCTCATCATTGTTGACGAGGCGCACCACGCGGTTGCGGGTCAATACCGGGCTGTCATTACTGCATTCCCCTCCGCTGTTGTCGTTGGGTTTACCGCGACCCCGCTGCGGCTCGACGGTAAGGGGTTGGGCGACTATTTCGGGGAGATCATCCCCGGCCCATCGGTCGAATGGCTAATGGAAAACGGCCACCTCTGTCGTCCCAAGTATTTCGCCCCGCCGATGATGGTGAGCATGAAGGGCATCAAAAAACGGATGGGTGACTACGCGACCGACGATCTGGCGCAGGCGATGACATCCGCGAAAATCACTGGGGATGCGGTGAAGCATTACAACAAACTCACACCTGGCACGCGGGCGGTTGCGTTCTGCGTCAACATCCGGCACGCCGAGCATGTCGCCGGAATGTTCAACGGTGCGGGCATCCCCGCCGGAATCATCAAGGGCGACATGGCAACCGACGAACGGCGCAAGATCGTCTCTGACCTCGCCGCTGGCACAGTGCGCGTGATGGTTTCGGTGGATGTGGTTTCCGAGGGGTTTGACCTGCCTTCCGTTGAGACTGCCATCCTGTTGCGCCCGACTCAATCGCTGGGGCTGTATCTCCAGCAGATCGGGCGGATCCTTAGACCTTCGCCGGGTAAGACCGCGACGATTCTGGACCACGCGGGAAATATCTCCAAGCATGGGCTAGCCGAGGATGACCGGGAGTGGAGTCTAGACGGCGCTGAGAAGGCGGCTAAGAAATCCGAGGCTAGCACACACCGCCAGTGCGACGGGTGCTATGCGATGTATCCCCGGTTGCTACCGGCATGTCCTGAGTGCGGATGGAGTCCACCACCACCGCCACCATCGGAGTTTGAGCATAGCGACGAGGAGTTAGTGGAGATCCGCCGCGCACCGCTGGCAAGCCTGCTGTCGGAATGCAAGACCCGTGACGACCTCAAGCGCATTGCCAAGGCGCGGGGGTATAAGCCGGGGTTTGTTTATTACAAGGCAAAGGAGTTGAATTTAAGATGATGAAAACAACGAAAAAACTTACATTTGAGCAACATGAGGAGATCGGCGCGGAATTGCAACGCATCCGGCGATTCATGATTGGATTGGCCGTTAATATTCCAGGCATCTATGGAAAAACAAAAAGGGTTTCCAAATCATCAGTGAAGGCATTTAGGGATATTGACTCACTCAGGAACGTGATGGAGGAACAATTATTTATTGACCATCCAGAACAGGCTAACACCAAAATTTACTACGGGGCAGCATTACCGAATCACACATCCAACAACAAATCCGCATCGCGTGCAACACGGGGCAAACCCGCGCATGGCGCAACAACATCGCCAAACTGAAGGTGCGCGGCCAGTGGGTTGGATTCGGTATCCCCGGCAAGGGTGGCAGTGACCTGATCGGATTCCACACGATCACGATCCGCCCCGAGCATGTCGGTGAAAAGGTCGCCGTGTTCCTCGCCATCGAGTGCAAATCCGCGACCGGGAAACCGTCACCGGATCAGGTCAATTTTATCGAATTTATCAACGCATCCGGCGGCATCGCCGGGATCGCACGAAGCGCAGAGGACGCGGCATCACTCATTCACGATTTTACACCATGTCCCCAAACCTAGGTTCACACGATAAACTGCTCCCCGCAGCGGAAACCGCAGGGCGGCAACTGGTCCATTCCTGGATTGTTTACGGACCGAAAGAACTCAACCACTTTGAGCCGGAATCATTCCCGACCGGACCATTGCAGGGAGTCGCTGGTGGAGTTCTATCGGCAATGAATGAGGGAGTGAGGGACTTCCCCGGACTTGTCGTTTGGTTTGCGGATGCACCGGATGGGGTCAGGGCAGAACTCATCGAGTGCTCGCAGGGATTCGCGCCACAACCGACCGATTGCAATCCCGCCGTCTACAAGCTCTGGGAATACAACCGACAGCTAACGATTGAGAAACTCACCCACCAACTCACCGCGGAACTCGCTAGGGGTGACGACTCAGGAAAAACCGTCAGGAAGCTAGCCAAGGTCCACGCGGAGAAATTCCAACCCAGGACGCCGACCGTCGAGCCTGCCGATGTTGACTACTCCAACGAGCCGGATTGTTTCGAGCCTGCCACTGCCGACCTAGTCCAACGGGACCGGATTCAAGACATGCCGTTCCGCTTGCTCGGCATGGATGACGGCGTGATGCGATACATGCCCGACAACGGGCAGCACATCGTCAGCATCCCTCCTTGCGGCCACTCCAAGCTGAACCTGATGCAGCTTGCCCCGCTTCAGGCGTGGGAGGATGTTTTTCCCGGCAAATCATCAACCGACTGGGAGGCGGCGGCAAACTCGCTTATTCAATGTTCGCAGGCACTGCCCAAATTTGACCCACGCGCAATCCGTGGACGCGGATGCTGGATTGACGGTGAGGATGTGATTTACCACGCCGGCAGCAAACTGGCGGTCAACGGCACCATCACCCCGATCCCCGCTTACAATTCCCCGACAAGGGCGATTTATGAGGGCGGGCTGTCGATCACGATAGACACGGGTGATGCGTCACGGAA
>JBEDKU010000667.1:0-7496 GCA_041172045.1 Verrucomicrobiota bacterium
GTGTTCGCATTGGTCTTCACTGGAGCAGCCGCCGCCGGAGCGGCGGTCTGCGGCTTGAGCGGATCCGCGGCGGCGCAGCTCGAAAGGGACGCGGCCAGCAGCATGAATCCCCGCCGGGAAAGCTGGGAGAAACCCGTTTGATCGGACGAGTCCGCCTGAAGGGACGCGTTGAGAAACTTGTAACCGAGAGTGTGAAGGGGATTTTCCATAGTGCTTGGATGCAGGGAGAAGCTTCGGGAAAGTTACGGATTTGGATTTTGATGTCACGCCTCGTTTTCCGGGAAAGTTGTGCCCTGATTGAGCGCGTGGATCGTTTCCCGATCCGGCGATTGAAAACCATAAGACCGCCGCAAGGTTTCGCCAAGGTAGTTTTTGGCGACTTCCACGGCCTTCGCGAGCGCTTCCCCACGGGCCAGCCCGGCGGCGACCGCGGCGGAAAGCGTGCAGCCCGTCCCGTGCGAACCCGCCACCGGAATCCTCGCCGCGCGGAAATGATGAACCTCGCCCCCATCGAAAAGCACATCCACGCACTCCTCCCCGTCAAGATGCCCGCCCTTCAGCAACACCGCGGTGCCGAACATTTCCGCAAGCCGTCGGGCCGCTGGCTCCAGCGCGGCCTCATCGGGAATGCGGTCGCCCAGCAGCGCCTCCGCCTCCGGCAGGTTCGGCGTGATCACCCGCGCCAGCGGCAGCAGCAACTCGCGATACGCCGCCACCGCGTCCGCCTCCAGCAAGGGCGCGCCGGTCGAGGCGATCATCACCGGATCCACCACCAGCGGGATGTGGGGGAATCTCCTTAAAATTCCCGCCACCGCCGCCACGTGCGCTGCGGAAAAAAGCATGCCCGTCTTGATCGCCGCCACCGGGAACCCCTCCAGCAGCAGCTCCACCTGGTCGCTCACGATCTCCACCGGCACCGGATGCACCGCCCGCACGATGTTGGCTGTTTCCGAAAACACGCAGGTCACCGCTGTCAGCCCGTGTATCCGGAAATGTTGGAATGTTTTCAAATCCGCCTGGATGCCAGCCCCCGCCGAGCAATCCGAACCCGCGATCGTCAAAGCCACCGGAATTTCGTTTATCATGCCGCTTGATAGCGCACGCTCACCCGCCGGCAACGTTTGATTCAATCAAGCCTTCTCGAAAAAAACTGAAATTTCCTTAGGCACCCCCGCTATTTGTCCCACCCCCTGTGATTGAATGAAGGGGTCATGAACAACTCCCTCACCGAAATCGTATTCGTCCTCGACCGCTCCGGCTCCATGGAAGCCATGGTCGAGCCCGCCGTCAGCGGCTTCAACCGCCTGCTCCGCGAGCAACAACAAGTCCCTGGCCTCGCCCGGTTCACGCTCGTGCTGTTCGACGACCAATATGAACTGCCATTCCACTCCGTGCCCATCGCCGAGGTTGTGGAGCTCGACGCCGAGAGCTTCGTCCCGCGTGGCAGCACCGCGCTGCTCGATGCCATCGGCCGCACCATCGACGACCTTGGAAAAAAACTCGCCGCCGCCTCGGAAAACGACCGGCCTAACCAAGTGATCCTCGCCATCCTGACCGACGGCGAGGAAAACGCCTCCCACCATTATTCCTGGGCGGACGTCGCCAAGCGCATCCGCCATCAGACGGAGAAATACCAATGGCAGTTCATGTTCCTGGGAGCGAACCAGGATGCGATCGCCACCGCCGGCCGGATGAACATCCACGCTGCCAACACCACGAACTTCGCGATGACCGAACATTCCTACACTTCCTCCAAGGGCGCGCTCAGCCGGAAAATGAGCGCCGTCCGTCGCCGCAGCCAGGGTGACGCTGACGCTAACACCGTCCGCGACGCCGAGGCTCCGCTCGAATCCCTCCGCGAGGAGGAAGAGCGGAAGAGCGACCACTGATTCCCCCCCGAAAAGATTCCCTGCGTCGCGCGAGCCGGTGGATTGCACACAGCCGGTGCTCATGACCGCGCGGCGCAGGGGAAATTCAGGTCGCCAGCGGGCTGGAGGCTGATTAGCCTCCGCGTCATCCGATATGGAAGGCCTCGTCATTCTGCTGGTTCTATTCGCTCTGTGGGTGTTCATCGCGCCAATTGTCGCGATGGTGAAGGCGGGCAGCGCCGAGCGGGAAGCCCGTGAAACCCGCGACCAACTTCAAGACGCGCTGAAGCGGTTGAAAGCAGTGGAGTCCGAATTGCAGCAGTTCAAGAGCGGCCCCACTCCGGAAATTCCGGTGAAAAACGACCGCGCCGCCTTGGAAGCCGTCCTCGCACGGGTTCAAAAGGAAGAGCAACGGCTCGAATCCGTCGCGGAAATTCAATCCCCGCCTCCCCTGCCCGCGCGGCCGAAGCTGGTGGACTGGGAAAAATCGGAAACACCTCCGGAAGCGGTGGAACCGCAGGAGCCGTTCTCGTTAGAGAAATTCATGGGCGTGAAGCTCTTCGCCTGGCTCGGCGGAGTAGCGATGTTCTTCGGCGTCATCTTCTTCGTGAAGTACGCCTTCGAGAACAATCTGATTTCTCCCGCGCTGCGCATCACCCTTGGATTTGTGACAGGCAGCGCGCTCTTGATCGGCGGGCTGCTGACCCACCGCTTGGAACGCTACCGGGTGCTGGCGCAGGCGTTCTGCGCCACCGGCGTGCTGATCCTCTATGGTGTAAGTTTCGCGGCGCATGCGATCTATCATTTCCCGGCGTTCGGCACGCTGACGACCTTCGGCCTGATGGCCGTCATCACCACCGTCGCCTTCCTCATCGCGGTGCGCCTGAACGCGCTGGTGGTGGCGGTGCTTGGCATGCTCGGCGGCTTCATGACGCCGGTGCTTCTATCCACCGGGCAGGACCAGATGCTCGGACTCTTCGGCTACATCGCGCTGCTGGACATCGGCCTACTGGCGGTTTCCCGTCACGGGCGCTGGCGATTTCTCACCGGCTGCGCGGCGGCGGGCACGGCGCTGATGCAGATCGGGTGGTTCGAAAAATTCTTCTCCGCCGGACGTTATTTTGACGGCTCGAAAACCCTGGTGCCGATGGGAATCCTGCTCGGTTTCATCGTGCTCTTCCTCGCCGGTGGATGGATCGCCCGAAGGAAAATCAGCCAGCAGGCGGCGCTCGCGGTGCTGGGTCTGGTGGCGGTGGCGGTGCTTTTTTCATTCTGGATGCTTGGTTTTCGACAGGTCGCGGAACGACATATCCTGCTTTACGGGTTCCTGCTGTTAGCTCAGTTTACCGTGATCATTGCGGTGATGTCCCGGCCACGCCTCGGCTGGGCGCAGGTCATCGCCGCGGGATTGGCATTCGTTCATCTCGCGTGCTGGACGACCCGCTATCTCAACTTGGAAAACCTCAACGGCACGCTGCTCATCTATCTAATCTTCGGCGCGCTGCACGCGGTCGCTCCGGTCATCGTCTTCCGCCGGATGCCGGCGAACGCGGCGCGGATGCCTTTGAAAGCCGGACCGTGGTTTGCGCCGCTGGTCCTGCTGCTCATGCTCCTGCCGGTGTTCTATCTGTCACCCGTGCCGATGGCCATCTGGGCTGCCATCCTCATCGCGGACCTTCTCGTCATCGGCCTCGCCGTGGCGACCCGCGCGGTGGTGCCGGTGCTCGCCTCGTTGGTCCTGACGATGGGCGTGGCGGCGATCTGGTTGTTCAAAGTCCCCGCCAAGGTGGATTCACTGATGCCGTTCCTCGGCGTGATCACCGGATTCTCCGCAGTCTTCGCCGTCGCCGGACGATGGCTGTCCCGTGCGAACCCGGATTCAAAAACAGTGGCGATCCTGCCGGTTTACTCCGGCGTGCTCCCGTTCTCGCTGCTGATCCTCGCGTTGCTGCAATTGCCCGTGGTCAATCCGGCACCGATCTTCGGCGTTGCGTTGTTGATGTCCGCGCTGCTCGCAGCTCTGGCGATTTTCGGGAAACAGGGATCTCTGTTGCTGGTGGCGTTAGGCGGCACGCTCGCGGTGGAAATGGTATGGCACCTCCAAAGTCACGCGGGGGCCCTGCCATGGTATCTCGGAATTTACGGGATGTTCCTGGTATTCCCCTTTGTGTTCCACAAGGCCTGCGCGGACCTGGCCGGCCCCTGGATCGCCAGCGCGCTTTCAGGCGTCGGGCACTTCCTGCTGGTGCATGACCTGATGAAGCGGGAGTTCCCTAACGACCTACCGGGACTGGTCCCCGCCGCGTTCGCGGTGCCGGCGCTCATCTCGCTGTTCGCGGTGCTGAAGATGTTTCCGGAAATGGACGAGAAGCAGCGCAGCCGGCTCGCATGGTTCGGCGCGGTGGCCTTGTTGTTCATCACCCTGATTTTCCCGATCCAGTTCGAGCGCCAATGGATCATCGTGAGCTGGGCCGTCGAAGGAGCCCTCCTGTTATGGCTCTTCCGGCGCGTGCAGCACCCCGGACTGCAACTCACCGGACTCGCCCTGCTGGCGGTTTCATTCATCCGTCTGACGCTCAATCCGGCGGCCTTCAATGACTATCCGCGCAGCGGCACGGCGATTCTCAACTGGCACCTTTATGCCTACGGCGTGGTCGCTGCGGCGCAGTTCTCCGGCGGCGGATGGTTCACGGATCCCGCCGGACGATGGAGTCAAATCCACCCGCGCGCGGTCCTGTTCGCGTTCGGTGGCGTGTTGTTGTTCCTGCTGCTCAACATCGAGATCGCCGATTATTTCACAGCCCCGGGCGAGCGCTTCATCGCCTTCCGTTTCGGTGGGAATTTCGCGCGGGACATGACCTACAGCATCGCCTGGGGATTATTCTCGCTTGGACTGCTAGGAATTGGCTTCCGCTGCGGCTCGAAACACGCCCGCCTCGCCGCGGTCGGCCTGCTTGTCGTCACTCTGCTCAAGGTCTTCCTGCACGACCTCGCCGCGATCCAGAACATCTTCCGCATCGGCGCGCTGGTGGGGGTGGCCGTCATCGCGTTCATCGCGTCGTTCCTCTATCAACGCTTCTTCGACCGGCCCAAGGCATGAATTGCGCTCGCTTCCCTGGAAAATTGATTCTAGTGCATTCGCCGCACTCACGATGATTTCACCGCACAGGCAGAACAACTTCGACCTCATCCGCCTGCTCGCCGCGGCGCAGGTGGTCGTCGCCCATGCCATCGGCCACACGGATTTGAAAAACCAGCTTCCCGCTTGGGGCAGGCAGATCTTCGACGCGCTGATGATGCTGCCCGGCGTGCCGGTCTTTTTCGTGATCAGCGGATTCCTCATCACCCAGTCGTATGAGCGAAATCCCGCGGACCTCGCCGGTTACTTCTGGCGGCGCGGCCTGAGGATTTTCCCGGCGCTGTGGGTCTGCCTGATTTTCACACTCGTCACGCTGGCTACCTTCGGCTTCCTGGGAGCGGACTTCGTTCTTTCGAAAACCTTCGTCGCCTGGCTCGCGGGACAGGTCAGTTTCATCCAGTTCTACAATCCCGAGCACTTCCGCGGATTCGGTATCGGCGTGGCGAACGGCGCCTTGTGGACGATCACCGTGGAGCTGCAATTCTATATCTTCATCCCGATCCTCTATTTCCTGACTCGCGGTACGAAATTCGCCGGAGCCATCATAGCCGTCCTATTCTTCGTTTCTTTCGCCCTCTACTGCGTCATGGACGACAAGGTCAACGGTCCCGGCGGCTTCACCGGCGCACCGATGCTTTTCAAACTGCTCCACGTGACGCTCGTCCCGCACTTGTGGATGTTCCTGCTGGGCATTTACATCCACCGGAATTTCGCGGCGCTGGAGAAGTGGCTTGAAGGGAAATTTCTCTATTACTTCGCCGGCTTCGTCCTCTTCATGGCCTTGCAATCCGCCTTCATCGCGGACCGCTCGATCCCGTTCTATCTGGCGTATCTCCCCTCGCGCATCCTGCTGGCGTTCGCGACCATCGCCGGCGCGTTCACCTTCCGTCCGCTCTCGCAGAAACTGCTGCGGGGCACTGACATATCCTACGGCATTTACATCTATCACTCCATCGTCATCAACTTGATGGTCCAACTCGGCCTGATGACTTCGATGCTTTCGGTCGGTTCGGTGTATGTGGTTGCCATCATCCTCGCCCTGCTGAGCTGGCATTGCGTGGAGAAACCCGCGCTCGCTTGCAAATCCATCTCGCCGCGCGCGCTGTGGAGCCGGCTCAACGGCAACGCTGCCTGATTATTTCACCCGAGGTGCCGGTGTATCGAGCATCCACTGGATCGCCATGTCGAACTCCGAAAGAAATCGCTCCCCGGCGCCATTCATGTCGTGGGTGGTGTCGGGTATCTCTACCAGCTTGTGGGGCGTGTCCGCTTTCAGCTTCTCGATCCAGCGGATGTCATCCAGCACATCGAGTCCGCCAGAAAACTGCACGATGCGCACGTCGCCAAGCGCCGGGGCGAAATCCGCCAGGGCATAGCTCCCGGGCCCTTCCGGCCGAACTCCCAGCAAGTCGCTCTTGGTGATCCCATACCGGCTGCGGTCGCCCGGCGAGACGGCCAGCACGCCGACCAGGTGTTTCTCGCGGTCCGGGCTCGCCGCCGCCACCACCGACCATTCCGCGCCGGTGGACCAACCGCTGAACCAGACCGGGCAATCCGCCGCCAGCCCGGCGCGATTCCTCACCGCGACGACAGCGGCGTTGAACGATTCCACCAGCTTGGCCTGATCAAAACTCCGACTGTCCGCGAATTTCCGGCAGTTCCAGCCGCCGACCGCAAACCCGGCCGCCGCCGCGTGGCGCGCGACCGGCTCCTCCCACTGGTTCGACCATCCGCCGTCACCCGTGGCGACGATGAGGATTCCCTTCGGGTGGTCCGCGGCGTAGTAGAGCGTTTCAAATGGCCCGCTCGACAGCTTCAGCGGCAGCACTTCCGCCGTCTTGCTGGTGAAATTCCGCGGCATGAAGACGTGATGGAGAAACCACCCGGTCGGCAGGAGCAGGATGATTTGAATCACGAGCAGCGCCCGCCGCAGCATCGTTCGTTTCGAGGCGGTCATGGGAGATCAGGAGTTGCCTGCAGCTTTCCGGGACGGGTTTCCGGAACCGGTTTCGAATCATCCGCGCGCGGCTTGCCGATAGATTTCCCGATCAGGGTGATGATGTCCAGCATCGCCGCCGGAAGATCCCAGGCCTTGGAAATGGCGAGGTAGCGCGGCTGCCAGACCGGCTGGAACTTGCTCTTCCAGGCGCGCAGGCCGTTGAAATTGTAGAACGCCTCGCCCTTGTCGAAGATCAATCCGCCGATGCGGCTCCATAGCGGCGCGAACTGATTGCCAGCCAGCCCCGACAGCGGCGCCATCCCGAGGTCGAACCACCGGTAGCCCTGCTTCTTGCCCCACAACATCAGGCTCACGAACAGGCAGTCCATCACCCCGTTAGGCGCTTCCGGCACATGCCGCATCAGGTCGGTGGAGAGCTCGTCCCTGCCATTGCCCGGCCAGATGTTGCCAAAGGCGATCACCCGTCCCTCCACCAGGATCACCGCGACGGGCAGGCGGCGGAGGTAGTCCTCGTCGAAGCGGCCAAGGG
>JBEDKU010000668.1:0-3417 GCA_041172045.1 Verrucomicrobiota bacterium
TCGGTATTCGAAGTGGCGTGGCAGGAGATGCAGGTGGATAGATCGCGTTCGATTTCCAAGCCCCCCGTCCCGCCGGCCTCGATGAGGTAATAGACCGGACCTAGCAGAGAATCCTGGATGATGGCCTCGATGTCGCCACCGGGCACATAGCCGACGTAGGCGTTCTCCGAAAAATAGAGGGCGCGCGGATTGCTGGGTTGGATCAGCGAGTTCTGGTGGCTGGTTTTTGAAAACACCAGGATCTGCGATTCAACGGGAACCCGCAGTTCGTCGAGCACGAACTTGAGCCGCTCCAGTCCGGTCATACCCTTGACTTGCCGCGCTCCCGAGGCGAGGTCGGCGGCGAGTTTCGTCAGGGTGTTCGTCGCCGCCGTATCGGAATAGCGGATCGGCGGCAGTTCCCAAAAGTCCGAGCCAGCCAGCGCCGGAAGCGTCAGGAAAAGAAGTGCGAGACTGTGTTTCATAACTGCCCGTTCAACTGCAACCCTGGCTGGTGCCACACTGGGTGCAGACGCCGCAGGCTCCGGCGCGGATGACTTTGTCCGAGCCGCAGTGCGAGCAGAGGATGCCCATGTAGGCGGTGCCTAGCGCGCGCTTGACGCGGGCTTGCTCGCTGGCCACGGGCAGGTCTCGGACCGGGCGATTGATGGCGGTTTGTTCCATCTCGGCGATTTCCGGCAGCGGGAGTTCTTCTTGGCCATAGTCGGGCGAGGTGGCCTTGCGGTAGCCTTGGATGAACTCGCAGCCGAGCCAACGGAAAACGTAGTCGGTGATGCTGAAGGCGGTGCGGATGTCGGGATTTTTGGTGAAACCGCTGGGCTCGAAGCGCTGATAGGCGAAGCGGTTGACGAGTTGCTCCAGCGGCACGCCGTATTGCAGGGCGATGGAGGTGAGGGTGGCGACGGTATCCATCAGCCCGCCGATGGTGCTGCCCTCCTTGGACATCTGGATGAAAATCTCGCCCGGCTTGTGGTCCGGATAGAAACCGACGGTGAGGTAGCCTTTGTGGCCGGCGATCTCGAACTTGTGGGTGAGCGACATGTGGGTGTCGGTCAGCGGCTGGCGGACGGGAGCTTCGAGCGATTTACGCAGCGCCTCGTTCTCGCGGGCGAGGTCGGCGAGTTGCGCGGCCAGCACGTCGGCGGGCGGCGTGGTGTCGTCCGCCGCGCCGCCCATGCCGGTGGTCTTGCGGGTGTTGAGCGGGGCGCTGCGCTTCGATCCGTCCCGATAGATGGCGACTGCCTTGAGCCCGAGCTGCCAGGCCTCGGTGTAGGCCTGCATGATGTCCTCGACAGTGGCGTTTTCCGGCAGGTTGACGGTTTTTGAAATCGCGCCGCTGAGGAAGGGTTGGGCGGCGGCCATCATCATCAGATGGCCGCGGTAGTGGAGGCTGCGGGTGCCGTTGTAGGGCTTGAAGGCGCAGTCGAAGACCGGCAGATGCTCCGCCTTGAGGCCGCTGGCGACGGGCTCGCCGGTGTCAGCATCGGTGACGTCCTCGATGGTGTCGTATTTCTCGATGTGGCCGAGAATGGCGGACACTTCATCCAACTTGTAGCCTAACCGGGTGAGTGCGGGCGGGACGGTCCGGTTGACGATCTTCAACATGCCGCCGCCGGCGAGCAGTTTGTATTTCACCAAGGCGATGTCCGGTTCGATGCCGGTGGTGTCGCAGTCCATCAGAAATCCGATGGTGCCGGTGGGTGCGAGCACGGTGACCTGGGCGTTCCGATAGCCGTGGGTCTGTCCGTCTAGCAGGGCGTGATCCCACGCAGTGCGGGCGGTTTTGATGATGGCCGCGCAATCGCCGCTTTCCTTGATTTCCCCGGCTTTCGCGCGGTGGCGCTCGATGACTTCGAGCATCGATGGCGCGTTGGACGCGGCGGACGGATCGGTCACGTCGCCGTAGCGGGCGTCATGATAGGAAGGGAACGGGCCGACCGCGGCCGCCATTTCCGCGCTGACCTGATAGGCGTAGCCGGTCATGAGCGAGGTGATGCCGGAGGCGAGGGCGCGGCCCTCGTCGCTGTCGTAGCCGAGGCCGCGGCTCATGATGAGCGCTCCAAGATTGGCATAGCCGAGGCCCAGCGTGCGGAAGGCGTGGGAGTTCTCCGCGATGGCCTGGGTGGGGTAGCTGGCGCGGTCCACGAGAATTTCCTGGGCGACGAGGAAGAGGCGGATGGCGGACTGGAAGCGGTCGGTGTCGAAGCTGCCGTCCTCCTGTTGGAAGCGCGCGAGGTTGAGCGACGACAGGTTGCAGGCGGTGTCGTTGAGGAACAGGTACTCGGAGCAGGGGTTGGTCGAGTGCTGGCGGCCGCTGCCTTTGCAGGTGTGCCAGGTGTGGATGGTGGAATCGAACTGCATCCCGGGATCACCACAGGTCCAGGTGCCTAACGCGATTTTCCGGAGCAGCTCGCGGGCGTTTTTCTTCTCGCAGGGTTCGCCATCGCACACGCGGCGTGTCCACCAGTCGGCTCCATCGGCGGCGGCCTGCATGAACTCGTCGCTGGCCCGGACGGTGAGGTTTTCGTTTTGAAACATCACCGAGCCGTAGGCGTCGCCGTTGTAGCTGCCGTCGTAACCTTGCTCGATGAGCGCCCAGGCTTTTTTCTCCTCGATCGTCTTCGCCTCGATGAAGTCCTCGATGTCGGGGTGCCAGTCCTTGAGCGTGTTCATCTTCGCCGCGCGGCGGGTTTTGCCGCCGGATTTCACGGCGTTGGCGACCTGGTCGTAGATGCGCAGGAAGGAGAGGGGGCCGGACGGCTTGCCGCCGCCGGAGAGTTTCTCGCGGGACGAGCGCAGCGTGGAGAGATCGGTGCCGGTGCCGGAGCCGTATTTGAAGAGCATGGCCTCGGAGGTGGCGAGGCGCATGATGTCCTCCATGTTGTCCTTCACTCCCTGGATGAAGCAGGCGCTGGCCTGCGGGTAGTGGTATTGGCTGGGCGAGCGGCGGGCCTTGCCGGTTTCCTCATCCCAGAACCAGCCGCCCTCGCCGGCGTTGTTGCCGATGCCGTATTGGTGGTGGAGGCCGACGTTGAACCAGACGGGCGAGTTGAAGGCTCCGTATTGATGGAGGCACAGCCAGGTTAGATCCTGGTAGAAAACCTCGGCGCTGGCCTCGTCGGCGAAGTAGCCGTCCTCGATGCCCCAGTCCGCGATGGTGCGGGTGACGCGGTGGACGAGCTGGCGGACGGATTGTTCACGGCCGCCCTTTGCGGGGTCGGTGCCGTTGGAGGCGTCGCCGTAGAAATACTTGGAGACGGCGATCTTGGTGGCGAGCTCGCTCCAGCTGCGGGGCACTTCGACATTTTCCTGCCGGAACATCGCCTTGCCACTGTCATCGGTGATTTCCGCCGTGCGGTGCTCCCACTCGATCTCGTCGAACGGGCTGATCCCGGGGGTGGCGAAGTGGGCTTCGAA
>JBEDKU010000669.1:0-2595 GCA_041172045.1 Verrucomicrobiota bacterium
TATACGGATAGCGCCGGATGCCGAAGTAATAGTTCTGGCTCAGCCCGCCGAGCTGATAGCTCGCGTAGGCTCCGGCGGCGTAGGTGCCGTTAGGATCGTCGCCGGTGTCGCTGAGCAGGCAGAGGGAGTAGAAGTCCGACCAACCCTCACCCATCCCGCGCGACTGGAGCGCGCTCATGCCGACGCCTCCACCCACCAGCCGGTTGCTCAGGCCGTGCGTGTATTCGTGGATGATGATTTCCTGGTCGAAGTCGCCGTCGCGATCCGGGGTCGGTCCGGTGAAGGTGTACATCTGCATCCGTCCCGGCGAGCCATCCGCAGGGGTGGAGAAATTGGCGTTGTCCGTGCCGGAGCCGTCCTGTGCGTCCGCCTGCACCGCGTCGTTGCCTAGGCCGCCCAGGCCGAAGTTGTTGTTCTGGAAATTTCCGGCCGGCTCGGTGAAGCCAAGGGCGTGGAAGCGGTCGTGGATCAGGTTGTTCCAGTAGAAGAGATTCACCACCGCCGCGTTGCCATAGGTGCCGGGTGCCTGTGAAAGGTCGAGCGGCGGATCGAAGACCCGCGCGGTGCCGGTGCTTTGCGGGCGGGGAGTGTCCGCGACGTTGTCCGCGTTGATGTCGAGGTGGGCGTCCACGTTGTTGCCGCGGGTCTCGGTGACGCCGTCATCGATCCAGCCATTCGGCGAAGCCACCGGGTCGAGCGCCGAGAGCGTGACGAGCTGGCGGCTGACCTGGGGCGGCTGCGTGCTCAGCGGCGTCGGGTGACCGGGGGACAGCGGTGACGGGCTGTCGCTGGTGAACACGCGGTAACTCGCCGGGGAGATGTATTCCGTCAGCCCTTGTTGCAGGACGGCGTCGCCCGTGACGGCATCGACCAGCGTGCGGAACATCTCACCGCGTGCCCGGCTGGTGAAGATGACTTCCCAACAAAGACGCATGGCGCTTTCGTCCAGCGGCAGCCACACGTATTCCGCGGATAGATCGAGCAACGCGGGCGCGCTGAACGTCTGCTTGCGGGAAACCCCGGCGGGCTGGCCCGCTGCGGCGATTTGTTCGCGGGGCACCGTGTCGCCGACGGTGGCCGCCGCCACGCTGATGGCGCGCGGCGCATCCACCGGCGGTTGCGAGAGTGTCCGCGGTGCTTCCGGCGTCCCAATTTCCGCCGCAGCCCGCGCGTCGGGCACGAACCGGCTTGCGATGTTCACCAACTCGCCCTTCGCCGTGACGTTCGCCTGCAGCGTGGACTCGAACACGGGCACGCCATCGATCGCCTGCTGCCAGACCGTCGTCCGCAGGCCGTTGTGCGGTGTGACGTAGTCGCGTGAAACGAGCGCGTCATCGAGCAGGTCCGCGCCGTGGCCGAAAAGCGCGGCGTGTTCGGAAATGAAGGTCTTCGTGACGCGCTCCGGCGGCACCGCGCCGTCCGCGCCGGTCAGAAATCGGGTGGGCGAGCCGATGAACCGCGGCGATCCGAGTCGCTCGTCGAAGTCCACGCGCACCAGCGGCATTTGTTCCCGCAGCCGCACCGCCGCCTGCCGGCGATCCTCCCGCGCGGCCTGCACGGTTTTTTGCCGTGCCCCCGCGCCGGTTTCACGGCGGTCGAATCCCGGTGGTTTGGAATCGGAGTGTTGGAGCGATTTCGTCCGTGGTCCGGGATTGGGCGGAACCGCCACCGTTGGCACATCCGAAGCCCCGCGGCCGCTCCATACGATCCATCCGCCTGCCAGAATGGCGGCTGCCGCGACCGTCATGATTGGCAAGCGTGATTTCTTCATTGGATCAATTGAATTTGCTGAATACTAGAGGGTGGTTGGCTGGGTTGTCGATGGCAAGCAGGCAAATCCGAATGCTAGAAGGTTGCTTTTGGCGGGGGGCTCCTGAAACTCACCTCGTGCTTCCCACCCTCCGCGCCCACTTCGGCCACGACGCCTTCCGCGAGGGCCAGGAACCCGTCGTCCGCGCCCTGCTCGCGGGCCGCTCCGCCCTCGCCATCTTCCCCACCGGTGGCGGGAAATCGTTGTGCTACCAGCTTCCCGCGCTGTTGCTCGATGGTCTCACCCTTGTCGTTTCCCCGCTCATCGCCCTGATGCGCGACCAGGTGGACGGCCTCACCGCCAAGGGGATTTCCGCCGCGCGGCTGGATTCCACGCTCGATGCCGAGCAGATCCGCGACGTTTACGCGCGGCTCGATGCCGGCACGCTCAAGCTGCTCTACGTCGCTCCCGAGCGCTTCGCCAACGAGGCCTTCCGCCAGCGCCTCAAGCGCCTGCCCATCCAGCTCGCCGCCATCGATGAAGCCCACTGCATCTCCGAGTGGGGCCACAATTTCCGCCCGGACTACCTCAAGCTCGCGAAAATCTGCCGCCGCCTGAAAATCCCGCGCGTGCTCTGCCTGACCGCCACCGCCACGCCCAAGGTCGCGCGCGACATCCGCAAGGCGTTCCGCATCGCCACCGCCGACCACGTCCAGCTCAGCTTCCACCGCGCGAACCTCGACCTCCGTGTCACGCCCTGCGTGGCGAGTGATCGGAAAAACCTGCTGTTGGAAAAGCTCACCGCCGTCGATGGACCCGCCGTCGTTTACGTCACCCGCCAGGAA
>JBEDKU010000670.1:0-5670 GCA_041172045.1 Verrucomicrobiota bacterium
CTCCTGCGCGGATTTCACCACCCGCCGCATTTCGAAGCGCGGGTGATCGAGGGTTTCGCCGATGCGTTTCAGGCGGTCCTCCTCGTTCTTTGCAGCGCTCACGTAGAGTCCGTAGCGCTGGTATTCCGCCTTGGGTGACAGCGGCTTTACCCGGGCGGGTTTCGATTCGGTGAATGCGATGGTTTTAACCGATTTGAACGCCAGGTAGCCGCTCTCGCGCAGCAGATCTGGAAACTTGGTCATCGTTGAAAAGGGATCGGCGTGTCCTTGCCAATCACTGGCTTTGCCATTCAGAAACGCGCCACTGCCGCAGTTCCAGAAATAGCGCCCGGTGGCCAACGAGGCGCGGCAGGGACCGCAGGATGAAACCGGGACGAAGGCGTTGTTGAAGACCACACCCTCGCGGCCGATGCGGTCGATGTTAGGGGTTTTGATGACGTCATTGGGTGACGGCAGTCTCGGATCCGAGTAGATGCCGGCGTATCGTCCCCAGTCATCGACAAAAAAGAAGAGAATGTTCGGCGGCTTGTCTGCGGCCACGAGTTTCGGCATCAGGAGGAAGCTGATGGTGATGAAGTGGCGAATCATGACGGAGTTTTATTGGATAGGTATTCAGCGCCTGATTTCAGGTCCCAGGCGCTGGTGGAGTTCCGCGAGCCGGAGGGCCGGGGTTTTGACGACCTTGCGATCATAGGTGATGAGGCCGTTGATCTCGCCCTCGACATCGGTGGTCTGCGTGTAAACACCGGCGGCGATGCCCTGGGCTTTCAATTCGGTGAGCAGGTCGAGGGACTTCACGTAGCGGGCGGCATACTCCTCCTTGTCCCTGGGCAGGCCGCCGTAGCCCCAGTTGTGTTTGCCGGGATTCCAGAGATGGCCTTCCACCGGAAGACCGTGGCCGCCGAATTCACCGACCACCTTGATGTAATCGTTGAAGCGCGCGTCCTTTAGTGGGAAATCCGGATTCGGATAGTTGTGATGGTCGGCGATGTGTCCGACGGGCCAGAAATTCCCGCCACTGGCGCAATTGACCAGGCGGCTGGGATCGTAGGTCATCGTCCATTTGCCAACCTCCATCGAGCGATGTTGGCCCCACGCCTCGTTGAACGGCACCCAGACCACGATGCACGGCGCGTTGTGCAGCGTGTCCATCATGGCCTTGAGTTCGGCCATCCACTGGTTGTGATCGGCGTCCGGCCAGGTGGCATCGGCGGGCCCGGGGGCCATGCGGGTCCACTTCGGGCTGGGGCCGCCGCTGACCTGGTCCTGCCAGAGCATGATGCCGACGCGGTCGCAATAGTGATAGAAGCGGCGGGGCTCCACCTTGATGTGCTTGCGGATCATGTTGAAACCCGCCTGTTTGAGGAAATCCACGTCGGATCGCATGGCGGCGTCCGAGGGTGGCGTGAGCAGTCCGTCCGGCCACCATCCCTGGTCGAGTGGTCCCCAGTGGAAGATTTCCTCGCCGTTGAGTGTGAATTTCAGATTGCCGCTGGCATCGCGCTTTCGCGCGACTTCACGAACGCCCGCGTAGGATTTAACGGAATCCAACGTTGATCCCCGCGCATCGATCAATTCCAGGGCTAGGTCGTAGAGATTCGGGAAAGCAGGGGACCAAAGTCTGGGATCTGGCAGGTCGATTTTCAAATCACCCGTGCCCTCGGCGGTGGCGATTTTAACGCCTTTGAAGGACGCTGTGACGCGGACCTTCCCGCCCGGGCTTGACGCGCCTGCCAGTCGGGGAGTGACCGTGATGGTGGCGGGCTTGATGGTGGTGCGCAGCTTGATCTCCGCGATGTGGAGGTCGGGAACTTCCTCCAGCCAAACCGTCTGCCAGATGCCGGAGACGCGGGTGTAAAAGATGCCCTTGGGGTCGAGCGTTTGTTTGCCGCGCAACTGGGACCCGCCGGTGGCGTCTTCGATGCGGACGATGAGTTCGTTCGCGTCGGGCTTGAGCGCATCCGTGACATCGAATGAAAACGGCGTGTTTCCGCCGCTGTGTTTTCCAATCCGCCGGCCGTTCATCCAGACGGTGGATTGATAGTCCACGGCTTCGAAATTGAGCAATGTCCGGTGGCCCGGTTTCGGAGTGATGGAAATGATCCGGCGATACCACAACGCCTGCTCCGGAGTGAGCAATTTGCCAACACCGGAGAGGGTGGACTCGATGGCGAAGGGCACGAGGATCCTGCCCTGCCACTCCGCGGGCTTGTCAGCGTCCTTGGCGGTGATCGCGTAGTCCCACAGGCCGTTGAGGTTTTGCCAACCGGACCGCTCGAACTGAGGGCGTGGGTATTCTCGCCACGCGTTCTCCGGGGTGAGTTCGCTGCCCCAAGCGGTCATCATCTTGTCCGGCACAGGCTTCCACCCGGTTTCCGCTCCGGCGGCGGATGAAACGGTGAGCGACGCCATGAGGCTGGCTAATAAAAATAGCGGGCGTTCGACTTTCATGCGTTTATTTGAGGGTTCCCGGCGGGCGTTGGTTGGCCATGATTTCGGTGTTCCGCCTCGTCGCCTCCTCCTTGAGGCGGGCGACGAGTTCCGGATGTTCGCCGGCGACGTTGGCGGCTTCCGCCTGATCGGTCTTGAGATTGTAAAGAGCGGGGCCGGAATCCGGATTGGCTTTTTTGCCTTTGCCTTTGCCGCCCTTTTCGACGGGAATTTGAAGGAAAAGTTTCCAGTCGCCCTGGCGGATGGCCATGACCTCGCCGATGGTCGAATCATAATAGAGGTGAGTGTCGCGGACGGTTTTCGGCGCGGCGTCGAACAGCAAGCTGCTGACATCCATGCCGTCGAGGGTCTTGTTGGGATTCAATGTGGCACCCGCGAGTTTTGCGAAGGTGGGAAGCATGTCGATGTTGCCGAGGATCTGATCGCAAGTGGTGGCCGCCGGGATTTTTCCGGGCCAGCGCATGATGCATGGTTCGCGGACGCCGCCTTCGTAGGTGCTGCCCTTGCTGCCGCGGAAGGGCGGTGCGTCGCGTCGGTCCGGGCCGTTGTCCGAGGTGAAGACGACGAGCGTGTTTTCCTCAAGATTGAGTTCCTTGAGGGTGGCGGTGATCTGGCCGACGGACCAGTCGATTTCCTCGATGGCGTCGCCGACCAAGCCGTCGGCGCTTTTGCCTTTGAAACCGGCTGAGGCGAAGAGCGGGACGTGGATCATCGGGTGCGGCAGATAGACGAAAAACGGCTGGTCCTTTTTCGCCCGGATGAACTTGATGGCCGCCTCGGTGAAGCGGCGGGTGAACTGGCTCTGGTCGGGCTCGGTTTCGATGATTTCCTCGCCCTGATAGAGCGGCAGCGGCGGGGTGTCTTGTTTCGGGCCGTAGCCCTTGAGCATGTTGTTGCTGTAGGGGATGCCGAAGTATTCATCAAAGCCCTGGCGCAGGGGCATGAATTCCGGGTGGTGGCCGAGGTGCCACTTGCCGAAGCAGGCGGTGGCGTAACCTTGCTTTTTGAGGACGTCCGCGATGGTGTCCTCATCAGGATTGAGGCCGATTTTAAACCAAGGCTGAATGACCCCGGGCAGGGAGACGCGGGAATTGTAACAACCGGTCAGGAGGCTGGCCCGCGACATGGAGCAGACCGGGGTGGCATAGTAGCTGGTGAACTTGCGACCTTGTTTGGCCAGCGTGTCGAGGTGGGGTGTGCGGAGTTGGGTGTTTCCGAACGGACCGATGTCGGCGTAGCCCATGTCATCGATGAAGATGAAGACGAAGTTGGGCTTGGAGGGCGCGGCGATCGCCTGGAGGCCGAGTAGCAGTGAGAGGGCGAGGGTTTTAAGTTTCATCGATGGGGCTGGTTTTTTTGGAGGGTCACAGGGCCTAGCAGTCCCGCGGCTTGCAGCGGTGCGTTCGGTTTCACGGTGGCGAGCGAAAGCGAGGTGCGGCGTTGGGCGGGTGGCAGCTTGAGGTCGCCGACGAGGCGGTTGTTCCATGGATTGGTGATGGTGATCTCCAAGGTGTTGGAGCCGGTTTGCGCGGCGGCGCCGATGTCCACCTGCCATGGGGCGGTCCAGAGGGTGCCGAGGTCCTTGCCGTTGAGCTTCACGGTGGCGAGATCGCAGACCTTGCCGAGATCGAGGATCAGCCCGTCACCGGCTGAGGCGAGCTCGAAGGTGGTCTGATAGGTGGCGGTGCCGGAGTAGTGTTTGATGCCTTCGTCGGCGTGTTGGGTCCAGTCGCCGAGGGTGGTGAATTCGGTTTTGTCAGGGCCGCCCCATTTGGGGTCGAAGGCGACGGTCCACGGTTTGTCCAAGGTCATGAGCGGCTTGGTTTGCGGGAAGTTTTTCCCGGTAGTGGCGGGTTTCCCGGGTTGGCGGAAGACAACGAACCAGGATTGGGTGGGCGCGAAAACGAGCGGGACGATCGTTTGTCCGGATTGTTCGCTCCATTCGGGAAGGGGCCGGCGCTCGCCGGTGACGGCGTTCCAAAGTTCCGGTTGGCGGCCGGTGACGCGGAAGACGCAATTCACGGTTTCCGGGCGGTCCTTTTGGTTGGAGACGAAATAGATTTCGGCATCCTTGGAGGCGCGTTGGGTGAAGAGGAGATTGGCGTCGGCTGCCGCACCGCGGAACTCGATGGCGGGCGGGGTTTGGGTGGAGTTGAAAACGGTGGTCAGGTCTTTCTCCCAGATGATGCGGCCTTTGCCGAGTCGGCGTTCGCCGGCTTTGTCGAACTCACCGTTGCCCCAGATTTCGGCGGCGAGGGCGCGGACTTCATCGTCGGCTTGCGGTTGGTTTTGGAGGCTCGGGGATTTGACGGGCGGCGGGCCGAGGACGGTGGCACCGGCCTGGATGAGATCGCGGATCTTGCGCAGGACGGCGGGGCGCATGGTGTCCTGTTTCGGGAGGACGAGCACCTTGTAGCTGACGCCGTGGGGGAGGACGAGTTGGCCGTCTTTGACGGTTAGGCTGTCGATGATGACATCCGCGTTGATGTAGTCGAAGTCACGGCCGGGCGGGAGCGCGGGTTCGCGGGCACCGGTCATTTTCGGCGCGTCCTCGCCGATGAAGTAGGCGACATCCGCGACGCGCCAGCCTTGTTGGAGCATCCAGCAGGAGCGGCGTTCGTAGTCCACCCAGCTGCTGCCTTTTTCAAACCAGGTGTTGTGGCGGTTGAACTCGGTGCCCCAGGGCGCGTTGATGCCGGGGATTTTTTCGTCGCTCGGTTGTTGGATGTAAACGTGGAGAACCACGTGGTTGACGCCCTCGCAGAACGACCAGTCGCCGCGGGCCTTGAGGTCTTTGGGGGAATTCTTGAAAGCCGGGCCACCGGTGAAGGACTCTGCGGAAACGAAGGGCTTGCCATAAATGTTCGCGCAGGACGAGGCGGCGCGACACTCGATGGAGCCGAGGTCGCCGGTGACCCAGAACTCGCCGCCGATGCGGTCCGAGTTGGCGCCGTATTTCAGGAACTCGCCGGGAAATCCCCAGTGGCCGTAGTTTTCCAACCAGAGGCCGAGTCCGTTTTTCGCGGATGACTCGTTCATGCCGCCGACGTATTCGGAGGCGACGCGGTCGGCGACGATGCGGCGCAGGTCCCAGAGGAATCGCTCGCTTTGCGCGGCGCTGCCGATGATGCGGCCGCTGAGCACGGGCAGCCAGGGGATGGCGTCATAGCCGAATTGTTTCTGGAAACTCTCCGCGAGGTCGTCGGTCCAGTTTTGCGA
>JBEDKU010000671.1:0-7593 GCA_041172045.1 Verrucomicrobiota bacterium
TCGGCGGCGGCGTCAGCATGGCGGGCCAGGACCGGCTCATCACCCGCCACAAGGTCTCGCTGATCCAGACGCTGCCGGAGAGTTATAAAAACCGCATCGCCTCGGTGGCCGGCGTCGGCGCGGTCTGCCACCAGACGTGGTTCGGCGGAATCTACCAGGAGCCGAAGAATTTCTTCGCTACCATGCCGGTCGAGCCCGAGGTCTTCCTCGACATGTTTCCGGAATACAAGCTGAAGGATGCCGAGAAGCAGGCGTGGCTTGCCACCCGCACCGGCGCCATCGTCGGTCGCATGACGGCGGACCGCTTCAAGTGGCAGATCGGCGACCGCATCCCCATCCAATCGCCGATCTGGGGACAGCCCGCCGGGATGACGCAGTGGGAGTTTGAAATCGTCGGCATCTACGACGGTGCGAAAAAAGGCGCCGACACCAGCAGTTTCTTTTTCCGTTACGACTACTTCGAGGAAGCGCGGCAGAAGAACAAAGGCCAGGTCGGCTGGTACACCGTCCGCATCGCCAATCCCAGTCAAGCCGCGCAGATCGCCTCACAGATCGACGAGAATTTCGCCAACTCGCCTTACGAAACCAAGACCGAACCCGAAGGCGCGTTCGCCGCCGGTTTCGCCCAACAGATCGGCGACATCGCGTCCATCGTCATGGCCGTCGTCGGCGCGGTGTTTTTCACCATCCTGCTCGTCGCCGGAAACACGATGGCGCAGTCGGTGAGGGAACGTACCGAGGAACTCGGTGTGCTCAAGGCGATCGGATTTTCCAACTCCCGCGTGCTGGTGCTCGTCATGCTCGAATCCTGCCTCATCGCCATCCTTGGCGGCTTCGGCGGTCTCGCCATCGCCTGGCTGATCGCGCTCGGCGGCAGCCCGGTGCCGAGCATGCTACCGATTTTCTTCATCCCCACCAACAGCCTCGTCATCGGCGCCCTGCTTGCCGTGGCGCTCGGCATCGTCGCCGGTGCCCTCCCGGCGTTTCAGGCGATGCAGCTGAAAATCTCCGAAGCCCTCAGACGAGGCGGGTGAAACCGCAGTCAGTGGGCTTTGGTCGGCGACGGTCACAAACTCGATTTGACCAGTTGTGCGGGCGGAGCTGAGGCGGAAGATGACCAACCACTCGAAGGGAAAATCAATTGATGAAAAAGAAGTTATCTATCAAAGAACGGGATGAATTGCTTGGAGCGTTGAAAGCGCGCTTTGAAAAAAACATGAACCGCCATCACGAAGTGGATTGGGCGAAGGTATGCGCCAGGCTGGAAGCCAGTGCCGAAAAACTATGGTCAATCCGTGAAATGGAAGAATCCGGCGGCGAACCGGATGTGGTGGGCCATGACCGGGAGACGGGCGAGTTCATCTTCGTCGATTGTGCGGCGGAAACACCCAAAGGCCGCACCAGTGTTTGTTACGATCGGGAAGGATTGGATTCGAGGAAGGAGCATAAACCCAAGGACAACGCGATGGATCTGGCTGCGGCCATGGGCATCGAGCTTTTGACGGAAGAGCAATATCGGGAGTTGCAGAAGCTTGGAAATTTCGATTTGAAAACGTCAAGCTGGGTGAAAACCCCTCCAGAGATCCGAAAACTCGGCGGTGCCCTCTTTGGCGATCGACGCTTCGGGCGGGTTTTCATCTATCATAATGGCGCGCAGTCTTATTATGGGGCGAGGGCGTTCCGTGGCTCGTTAAGAGTCTGAACCGGGAGCCTGGGCAATACATTTTGCCACCTCGTCTCACGGATACGGGTGATTTCGCAATTTGAATCCACTGCCTGTTTCTCAGGCCTGCACCTTGACCGGTCGCGCGGTTTCCTCAGGCTCTTTCAAATCCACGCGTTCTCCACCTTATCCCCGGTCATTTCCACCAGTCGGAAATTGGTCTTTTTCCTGAGTCGTTTGGAGACAGCGCCGGAAGTGGGAACGCAATTGGAGATTGTCTCTACCTCCAATTGTAAGGAAAGTGTCCACCAAATTTATGTCCTTTCTCACCCAAATGGTCTCCGTGGCCTTGTTCAATCTCCGCTCCATCCCCGAGCGCAAGGCCGCTGCGCTCACCGCCGCGATCGGCATCGCCGGCGTCGTCGGCGTGCTGGTGGGCGTGCTCGCCATCGCGGAGGGATTCCGCCGCGCGATGACGGTTTCCGGCTCGCCGGATGTCGCGATCGTGCTGCGCACCGGGGCTGATAGTGAAATGACCAGTGGCCTCGATCGCGATGCCGCGCGGACCATCGCGGATGCTCCCGGGATTGCCCGCAGCGGCGGCGCGCCGGTGACTTCCGCCGAGTTGTTTGTGATCATCAATCTGCCGAAACGCTCGACTGGCACCGATGCGAACGTCCCCCTGCGCGGTGTCGGGCAAGGCGCGTTCGAAGTCCGCGGAAACATCGACATGGTCGCAGGCCGCCGCTTTGAAACTGGCAGGAACGAGGTCATTGTCGGCGCCGGAGCTGCCAGAGCATTTGGCGGGCTTGATATCGGCAAGCAGATCAAAATGGGCCAGGTGGTGTGGGAGGTTGTGGGGATCTTCACGGCCAACGGCGGCATCGCCGAATCCGAAATCTGGGCGGACGCCGCGGTCCTGCAACCTGCCTATCAGCGCGAGGACGGTTTTCAATCGGTCTATGTCAAGCTCGCCGATCCGTCCGCGTTCCAGGAGTTCAAGGATGCCCTGACCGCCGACCCGAGGTTGGAGGTCAAGGTCCTGCGTCAGTCGGATTTCTATGAGGAGCAATCCACCATGGTCACCCAGTTCATCACGACCATCGGAGTTTTTATTGCCAGCCTGATGGCGCTCGGGGCTTTGTTCGGCGCGCTCAACACGATGTATAGCGCGGTCGCCGGCCGGACGCGGGAAATCTCCACCCTACGCGCGCTGGGCTTCGGCTCCGCGCCCGTGGTCTTTTCCGTGCTGGCCGAGTCCGTGCTGCTATCCATCCTCGGCGGCATGCTCGGCGCGGGCGCCGCCTATCTCCTTTTCAACGGCTATCAGGCATCCACCATCAACTGGCAGACCTTCAGCCAGGTGACCTTCGCCTTCCGGGTGAGTCCGGCGCTGCTGGGACAGTCGGTTCTCTTCGCCACCGTCATCGGCCTCGTCGGCGGACTTTTCCCCGCCATCCGCGCGGCGAGGCTGCCGATCGCGACGGGGTTGCGTGAGTCTTGATGCGGCTTTTCACCCGCTCACTCCGGGATCACCGTGGCGACGAGGCGATAGAAACGAAGCGAGCCAAGCGGTAACGGGACGGTTTCCTGGAGGTTGAACGGAACCACCCCGGCAACTGCGGCGGATTCAGGATTTGGCATCGTGGCTCCGGTCAGAACCCAGTCGGCATCGCCGGACTTCTCGGCGATCCGGGTCCACGACGAGCCGTCGAGTGTCGGGCTGGCCTGGATTTCCAGCTTCATGTTCATCACGGGCCGCTCGGCTCGTTTGGAGGCGAGGACATTGACCCGGTTTCCGCCGGAGAGGCTGGAGCTGATCAGGTTCAAGACCGGCTCCATGCCGTTCTTGACCTTCGGTGAAGTCCCCATCGCCGCTTCCAGCAAGTTGGGGATCTGATCTTGGTCCGGATCCGCATTCGATCCAGTTACCGAAGCATCCGATTGTTCCGCGGTGGTGAATTGCTCGCTCACCCAGGTTTGATAGATGAACGCCGCCGTGACATCACCGCTGAAGACGACTTGATCGACGTAACCGCGGTTTTCGCCGGCGGTGGTGCTGGAGGAATTCCGCGAGTAGCGCCAGGCCACGCGCTGGGGGCCCGCCGGCAGGACAATCGAGCGTTGCACCCAGTCCGCGCCGGTTCCGCTGATAGGGCCGGGCTGGGCGACGTCGTTGATCAGCAGGGTCAGTACGCCGCTGTTGGCCAGGGAGGAAACCTTCCACCAGAAAGTCAGCGTGCCGGGTCCTTCGAACGACGAGGTGATCCGCGATTGCTGTCCGGCGCTCAAGGCGGGTGATGCCGCCGCGTCCAGTCCATCGTGGCTGGTTTCATACTGCCCGAACCATTGACCGTTTCCAGCCGGAGTCCAGAGTCGCGACGCCGGGGAATCGAGGCCGCGAGTCAAGCTGGTCTGGAACTCCGCCGTGGCGGTGACGTTTCCTGCCATCGTGATCGTCGCGGAGGGGGCTGTCGTGCGATCCAGAGATAAAAGTGAGGAGCGCCATTGCCGGAAGGTGTCGCCCGCCGCGGGTGTCGCCATCAATCCAACAGAAGCTCCCGACGCATAGTTGGTCAGTGAAGGGTTGGCGGCGGCATTGCCACCCGGAGCCCGCATCGTCAGCCAATACAAAACGGACGCGGCGTCCTTGGGCAGGGTTTGGTTCTGATATTCCTGCAGGTTGGTGCTGCCGTCACCATCGAAATCGCCGGCGGCGGTTTGATTCAGGTTCGCGAAATACAAGCGCTCCCAGAGGTCCGGCAGTCCATCAGCGTCCTCGTCCTCGGCCGTCAGGCTCGAGCCGCGCATGGTCAGTCGTGAGGTGATCGCCGAGGCGGTGGTGTTGCTCAGGAGCAGGTAGTAGTCGCGATTCGGGACGAAAGGCCAGTCGGCGCTCAGAGTCTGGTTGAACAGGTGGGCCACCGGATAGGGCGAGGCATTCTGGGCATGCGCCGCGATCACCGTCTGCGTGAATGGCGGTGCGCCTTGTTCCAGTTTCAATGAAAGCCCGGCGGCGGATTGGGCGCATTCGATTTTCAATCGGGCGGCATCCGCGGCGGTCGCGATTCTCACCAACCGGCTCCCGTTAGGCGGGACGGTCACATCGGCCACGCCGGAATTGTAGGGCAGCTCCTGGTCCACGGCGATTTGCGCGGCGGATACCGACGAGGAGACATCCACGGATCCTCCCGACGTGTTGCCGTAAAGGCCCAGGAAATAGGTGGATCCCGGGCGCAATGGCGGTGTGGGCAAGGTGATCGTGCTGGGAATGATCTGCCGCAGGTAGGATGCGGTGGGGACCTTGTTCTTCGCGTCCGTGCTCCATTCCACGAATGTCTGGGAGGTTGCGCTGCCGGACGATGCCGGGACATAGGAAAATGGCGGCAACGTGTCCCTGATAAAGGCCAGGGCGCTGCCGCTCGTCCTGCTGAAGAAGGGTTTCCATTCCTCCGGGATCCCGGTCCGGGGAACCGTGAAGCGATAGTAGCGCCAGTCCCGTTCCGCCAGATTCTGGTTTGTCACAAGTGCCGGGGTCGTGAGATCCAGATCCGTGACCACTCCGGAGTGAGCTTTCAGGCGATAGCCGCTGGCGGTCCGGACTGATGCTAACGGGTCGGATTTCACGCCGATATACCATCGTCCCGGCAGCAGTCGCCCCGGTTGTTTCACGACGTCGCTGAACTCGGAAAAATTCCCTGACTCCGAGGTCTCGGCGATCATCTTATACTGGAACATCCGGCTGCCGGACGCTCCCGTCGAGCTGTGGTCCGTCGTCGGAATTCCATCGTTGCGGACATAGACATTGGTGTTTCCTCCGTATTGTTCCAGAGCCAGTCTCAGGAGTCCCAGGTTGTTCTCGGGCACATCCAATGCATAAAACTCCCAGGCGTCCTGGGCCAGTTCCCGGCGGATGCCCTGGCCATCGGGCGCGCCGGGGCTGGAGTCTCCGGCGAGCTGATTGAAAGCGGCGGGCAGCGTCAGGGGAGAGCCCGTCAATTTCACCGCCTGACTTTTCAGCACGTAGTCATTGGTTCCGACGCCCTCCACTTCGATATACCAATTGCTATCAAAGGTGAGGTAGGGGGGGACGATCAATGCCGAGCGCCCCACCATGGTGACCGGAGCCGGCTTGCCGAAGTCCGCCGCGGTTTTGTAAATGCGCACGATCGGCGTGCCTTGCTCCAGGGTGATCAACCAGCCGAGGACGTCCGTGCCGTCAAGCTGCCGGGGAATGGGAATTTGATAGAAATACTTCTCCTCATCGGCCAGACTGCGCGCATCCACATTCGAAAGTCCGTTTCCGGCATTCAGTTCCGGCGAGAAGTTCAGCTGAGCGGGTTTCACGATATCGACGGCGAGCGTGGCGGATGCGGGTGCGAAGCTGGACGGCAGGGTTCCGCCCGCCCGGACGGTGATGGTGTAGATGCCTGCCGCCGGATTGCCCAAGTTGATCACCGAGCGCTCTTTGATCGGCGAGCCCGCGGTCTCCCCGCCGAACACGCCGTAGAATTCCGTCAGGCCGGGTGTCGGAATCTGGGTGCCCTTGACAATCGAGAGCGTGGCCTCACCGACGCGGTTGTTCAGCCGGAACTGGAGATTGTTCACCCCGACCGGAACGTCCACGGAGAACACCCTGACCTCGCCAGCGACTAACGAGACCGCTTGTCTCAGGCCCGTTGGGGTCACCAAGCCCAGTGCGCTTACGGTGAGGGGGCCGACATTCCTGATGTTTCCAGTCACCACTCCCACACCAAGAATCGTTGAGCTCAACGAAGGATTCTGACCCTCACTCACTGCCATCAGGTAATAGTCCCCCTCGTCCAGATAGGTGCTTCCCGGCTTCGGCAGCAGTGTGAAACGCTCGTCGCCGGACTTCTGGATGTGGACGCCACCTTTGGCATCGGGATAGGTCGTGTCGTTCACCGGATCCGGTATGGAACCGTATCTCACACGCAACGTCATGTCGCCGAGGGTTGGTGTCAGTTCCACGGCCCAGCCACGCGACAACGGTGGGATGGAGATTTTGTAAATCATCGGCATCCGCGGGGTTTCGATTTCAACCGGCATCTCCGCTCCGATCCCACTGAGGTCCGTCACGGGAATGGAATAGCCTTCTCCCACGGCAAAGGTCCGGATCGTGAAAGTTCGCCGGGAAATCACCGAGGTTCCCCGGTTGTCGATTCCGATGAAGTAGGTTCCCGGCTGCAATGGCTTGTCCCGGGCGGCCATGAAAAACTGCTGTGACCGATCCCGGTCCGGAGAACCCGCGGCGGTGAGTGGATCAAACCGCAGTTTCGTGAAGTCCTCCAGCTGAGTCCATTGACTCCCGATCGGCCAGTCGATCATGTCCGAGCTAACCGACGGGGCGCCGAGGCCGTCCACTTGCAATCCCCTGCGGATGAACACCGCAGGCTTCCCGGCGATGGGGCTGTCCAACCGGATGCCCCACGCCAGCCAGTTCGGATCTTCCGGCACTTCGAGGCGATACTGCAGGATGTCGGTGGAGGCTCCGGCATCGACGGCGTTTTGGATTTCTCCATCAAACGCCAAGGTTGGGATGCCGGTCGTCACCGAAAGTTGCGCGGCCAAGACCCCGGACGAGTTCCCGTAGCTTGATCCGGCTTGTGAGGATCTCACCATGACGCGATAGGTGCCTGGAGTAATCTGCGCGTAGATAAAGCCACCGATGGCATCGGTAGTGGTCGCCTCGGCGGGCAATCCGCCGACATACCCGTCGGTTCCACTGCCCGGTGGCACCGGATAGCCAAGTCCGTTTGTTCCTAGCAGCCTAAGCGAATAGTTCGCCGCGCCGACAGCGCGGCGGATGCTCAGGCGCAGCCCGTAGGGTTCTTCTCCGGCGGGTCTCGCTGGCACGGTGAACTCATAAGAGGCCAGTTCCGCCGGACCCAGGTTATAGTCTCTCGTCG
>JBEDKU010000672.1:0-3177 GCA_041172045.1 Verrucomicrobiota bacterium
GTTCGAGACGCAGTCCCGCGAGATCCAAAACTCACCCCTTGCCGTCGGCGCAGAGCTGGCTTTAACTCCGCGCATGCACGAGGAAATCAAGCTCACCCGGGAAGTCGCCGCCATTCAAATCCCCAGCGGTGACACGCTCACGCTGCCCGTCGGCACCGCGGTCTTCATCACCCAGCGCCTCGGCGGCACCTACACCGTCGCCACCTCCCAAGGCTTGGCGCGCATTTCCTCGCAGGATGCCGACGCCCTCGGTGTCAATGCCGAGGAGGAACTCAAAAAGCAGGCCGATGTCGTCCGGCTCAAGGACGCGCCGCTGGAAGAACAAGTCTGGCACCAGCTTAAAGGCGTCTTCGACCCGGAAATCCCGGTGGACATCGTCAACCTCGGCCTCGTTTATGACTGCATCATCGAGGAGTCCGAGGGCAAGAAAACCGTCGCTGTGAAAATGACCCTCACCGCGCCCGGTTGCGGCATGGGACCGGTCATCGCCGCCGACGCGCAGGCCAAGATCATGACCATCGACGGTATCGACGACGCCCGTGTCGAACTCGTCTGGGATCCCGCCTGGAATCAGGAGATGATTTCCGAAGAGGGGAAGATGAAACTTGGGATGATCTAATCCGCAGCAACTTCAGCGGAATTCCACGTCTGGTCGATGTAGGCGATGATCGTCGGAATCGCGACATCGAAGGTGTCCGCCACTTCCTCGTAAGCGCGACGGCCCATGCCGATCGGGTCCGGCACGTCCGTGCCGATCCGGCTTCCCGCCGTCTCCGCGAACTCGCAGACCAGATAGAACTTGTCCGAGTGATGGGGGAATCTGGCTTCCAGCGTCTGCAAATGGCCGAGCGTCATCGCGAACACATGCGTCGCCTTCGACAGGATCGCCTCCGACACCTGCCTGCTGCCGAAGTTCTCCAGACTCGCGCCGCGTTTTTTCAAAAGCACCGCCGTCTCCGGGTTGCACGGGGCTCCCTTGGACGCGGCCACTCCGGCGGAACTCACCTCAAAATCATCCCGTCCCTCGACCGCCTTCCGGAAGAGGCCCTCGGCCAGCGGGCTGCGACAGGTATTTCCGGTGCAAACGAAGAGCACGTGCTTCAAATCAGGCATCCGGGCGAATCTGAGGGGTGGAAAACGATTCGTCAAATCGCAATCGACTCTTGATTCCACATGAAAAAATCCACCGACTTGGCGGGTATTCGGTGCGGGTTTGAAACCCGCACCGCCCCTGAACCACCGATGAAAACCTTGATCCCCAGAGTGTTGACCTGCGCCACCGCGCTATTCGTGATGAATCCGGACTTACCCGCAGCGGAACTCCCGGCTGGAGCCGCCGAAAAAATCGCCCAAGCCATCCCCGACCAGCCCTATGCCAAGCCGGAGAAACCCCGCAAGCTGCTGGTCTTCTCCAAGACCAACGGTTTCCGCCACGCTTCCATCGCCACCGGCAAGCTCGCCCTCACCGAGATGGGCCGCAAGACCGGCGCCTTCGAGACGGTCGTCACCGAGGAGCTCGACGAGTTCGAAGCCGACCAACTTGCGAAATACGACGCGGTCTGTTTCCTCAGCACCACCATGAACGTCTTCGCCCCACGCAAGGAGGTCTTCGCCGCCATGTCCGATGACGAGAAGAAAACCGCCACCGAGCGCGAGGTCCGGCTCAAGGACAACCTCATGAAATTCATCAAAGCCGGCGGCGGCTTCGTCGGAATTCATTCCGCCACCGATTGCTGCTACGAGTGGGCGGAATATGGGAAGATGATCAACGGCTATTTCGACGGCCATCCATGGACCGCCGACACCATGGTCAGCGTGAAGGTCGAGCCCGGCCAGGAGAAGCACCCGCTCGTCGCCATGTTCGGCGGTCAAAACGTCGAGTTTCCCGAGGAGATTTATCAATTGAAGGATCCCTACGACTCCAAGTCCGTCCACATGCTGCTGCGCCTGGACACCGAGAAGACCGACATGACCCGTAAAGGCATCAAGCGCACCGACGGTGACTTCGGCATCGCCTGGGCGCGCCATTGGGAGAAAGGCCGCGTCTTCTACTGCTCGCTCGGCCACAACCACGACATGTATTGGAATCCCAAGGTCGTCCGCCACTATCTGGCAGGCATCCAGTGGGCGCTGGGCGACTACCAGGTGGAAGTGAGGAAGTGAGGAAGTGAGGAAGTGAGGAAGTGAGGAAGTGACCCGAGATTCCAGGCGCTTACTTCGATAGGTTTTCAGCGGCGCTGGGGCTGAATGTTTCTGGTTTCCAACGCGCCCACCAGAGCAACACCAGGAAAGTGAGCGCCGCATACAAATAGCTCGAAACACCCAGCACATAGAACTTGCCGGCCAAACCCGCTATTTCCAGAGGAAGGCACAGCGGGATGATGAGTGCGGTCGCGATCCACAGCGCGGTGCGGCGAAGCCGGTCCGTAGGACAGAACGGAGAGCCATCAAGGAACAGCGCGAGCGGCATCAGCAACCACAGGAAATAGTGCGACCATGCCAATGGGCTGGCGACGCTGGCGAGTGTCATGACGATCGCAAACTCGACAATTTCCGCCCAGCTTCCAGCAGCCGGGGCGCCCTGTTTTCGTCGGGCGAGCCATCCGACCATCAACGTCACTCCGAAAAGCACCAACACCACTCCCTTGGACGCGATTTTAAGCAGTGGAGAAAGCTCGTGCGGACGCCAATCCATCATGCCCGCGCGCCCGGTCTGCAGTCGTGCGAAAAACGACGCTACGGACTGCACGTTGAATGCGGGAAGTGGATTCGTAGAATACGGAGCGATGCAAATCTCATACCACCGAACGTTGAAGTCCCAGCCAAACACCAGCAGCGACAAACCGAAGATCACCGTCAGAATCGTGATCCCACCCGCAACGACCGCCCAGCGCTTGCGCAGCGCGTAATAGATGCCGAAAAGAAGCAGTGGCAGCTTGATCGCAGCCATCGCGCCAAGCAGCAGTCCCGCGAGAAATAGGCGGCCTTTTCTCATGAAAAACAGCGCCCCGAGCAGAACCACGAGTACGAACTGACTGGTGTTTCCCTCCCTCAAGCCATAAAGTGTCGGACCGTTGGAACCCATTAGAACCAGCAGCAGCGCGCGCCCGAACGTGTCGAGATGCGCCAGTCGCGACAGCATTTCCCAAGCGATGACCAAGCTGACAACTCCGAGGG
>JBEDKU010000673.1:0-4033 GCA_041172045.1 Verrucomicrobiota bacterium
CGGCCTCGGCTTGGAGAATTTCAACGCGCTTGGCCAGTTCCGCGCCCAGGAGCACGGCAAGCCCATCGACGCGGCGGGCAAACTCCTCACCGGCGAGGAATTCGCCGACGTGGCCGCCCTCAAACAGATCCTCGCCGTCGGCCGCAGGAAGGATTTCTACCGCTGCGTTTCCGAGAAACTCCTCACCTACGCCACCGGCCGCGGCGTCGAATATTACGACTCCACCACCATCGACCAACTCACCGCGCGCCTCGAAAAAAACAACGGCAAGCTGCGGGAACTCATCCAGGGCATCGTCGAGAGCGCGCCCTTCCAAAAGCGCCGCGGCGACGAGTGATCCAGGGCCGGGTGTTTTCCCTTTCTTTGCCAGATCCGGGGCGCTAGAAATCCATTCGTGGACGGCAACATCCAGGAAAGACTCGACGAATTCATCCGCCGCAAGGGTCTGCGGCGGACCGGGCAGCGCGAAACCATCGTCAAGGCGGCGTTCTCGAAAGACGAACATTTCACGGCGGACGAGCTGTTCGACCGCGCCCGCAAACTGGATTCGGAAACTTCCCGCGCCACCGTTTACCGGACCTTAAGCCTGCTGGTGGAGGCCGATTTACTCCGGGAAATCGACCTCGGTGAAAACCAGACAACCTATGACCCGAACTTCCTCGAAAAACCCTCCCACAACCACCTCGTCTGCATCGACTGCGGCCGCGTGGTGGAATTCGAGGACGCTCACCTCGACATGCTCAACGACTGCATCACCCGGCGGCTTGGCTTCAAACCGGTCCGCCAGACCATCAAGATCGAGGCAAACTGCGAGCAACTCCGCCTCAAGGGCCGCTGCCCGAATCTCATCGCCACCCGCCTGACCGGCAAACGCCTGCGAAAAAAACGCTGACCCGCCCGAAATAATTACACGCCACCCGTCAGTCCGCCGATAAAAACCAGCGATTCTAGCCGTAAGCTTCAGCCACTCCCACTCCACCCTTCAAAACCATCCGCCATCCCATGCAAAGCCCATCCCGTCGCAGTTTCATCAAATCCGCCGCCGCCCTTGCCGGCACCGCGCTCGCCCCGAATCTGCTCTTCGGGCAGGAAAAAGCCCTCAAGCAACTCAACGTCGCCGCCATCGGCTGTGGAGGTAAAGGCCTCAGCGACATTTCCGAAATCTCCGGCGGCAACCGCATCGCCTTCCTTTGCGACATCGATAAAAAGCAGGCAGCGAAAGCCATGGAGCGCTTCCCGGAAGCCAAATATTTCTCCGACTACCGCGAAATGTTCGCCGCGGTGGCGGATCAGATCGACGTGGTCACCGTTTCCACCCCCGACCACATGCACTTCCCCATCGCCGTGGAAGCGATCAAGCGCGGCAAGCCGGTGATGGTCCAGAAGCCGATGTGCAACAACCTCTGGGAAGCCCGCGCGCTGGCCGACTTCGCCAAGGAAAAGAACGTGCTCACCGTGATGGGCAACCAGGGAGCCACCATGCAAGGCACCCGCGTCCTCCGCGAGTGGATCGAGTCCGGCATGATCGGCGACGTGACGGAAGTCCATTACTGGACCAACCGCCCGATCTGGCCACAGGGCACGGGCCTCAAGTTTCCTCCGGTCACTCCGGTTCCCGAAAACATCAACTGGGACGTCTGGCAGGGCACCTGCGCCACCGACCGCCCCTACAGCCCGGACATCCACCCCTTCAAGTGGCGCGGTTTCTGGGACTACGGCTGCGGCGCTCTCGGCGACATCGGCTGCCACAGCATGAACTCCGCCTTCTGGGCGCTCAATCTCGAGGGTGACTTCGTGGTCGAGGCCAGCAAGGTTTCCGAGTTTGATGACACCATCGCCCCCAAGCGCTCCACCCTCGTCTATCAATTCCCCGCCAAGGGCAAACGCGCCGCCGTCAAAATCATCTGGCAGGACGGCGTCAACAATCCGAACACCGACAAGGAATTCGTCCGCCCCCCCGGCATCCCGGCGGATCTCCAGCTCAACGAAGGCTTCGGCCAGGTGTTTGTCGGCACCACGGGAGTTCTTTTCGTCAACGACGCCTACTGCGCCAGCGCCCCCGTTCTCTTCAGGAACGGCGCGCGTGCCGAACCTGGCAAAGTCGCCGAGGTTTATGCCCGCGTCAAAGGTGGCCCGACTCAGGAACTCTGCCGCGCCGTCCGTGGCGAGGGCCCCAAGCCGGTTTCCAACTTCGTGGACCACGCCGGACCGCTCACCGAGATGGTGCTCGTCGGCAACCTCGCCGTCCGTCTCGGCAAGAAAATCGACTGGAACATGAAAGCCATGGAAGCCCGCGACCTGCCCGAGGTGAAGGCCATGCTCAAGCGCAGCTATCGCGCCGGTTGGGAACCCAAGCTCGCGGGAAAGACCTCCCGCCTCTAAGTTCAATTCAGATAACAAGCTCTCCACCCACCACCTGAAACTAACCGACCCATGACTACTGAATCCTGTTGTTCCTCCGACAAGCTGGCTCTCGTTTACGGAGCACTCCTCCTTCGCGTCTGGCTTGCCGTGCGCGCCATCCAGACCGGAATCGAAAAATTCGCCGGCAGCAAATCCTCCGACCAGATCGTGTCCGTCGATGGAGCCCCCAACGAATACGGCCTCACCGCCGCCGGCTCCGTCAAACAATACGCCCTCGACAACTATCACGGCGTGCCGGAAGCGCTGATGTCGAAATTCCAGGCCGAGCCGCTGATGATGAAGTTCGCCCTGCCGCTCTACGACAAGATCCTCGGCCCCACGCTGCTGATCCTCGGCCTCACCATCCTGCTCGGCATCGCCAGCCGCACCTCGCTTTTCCTCCTCGGCCTGCTCTACGTCAGCCTCACATGGGGTTTGATTTTGATCAAACAAGACGAAGGTGTCTCGTGGCTCGGCATTCACATGATCCTCATCGTCATGGCGCTCGCGCTCGCCGAGCACAACCGCTTCGCGATCCTCAAGAAATGGTAACACCATGAACCAACCATCATTTCCTATCAACCGGAGGGACTTCCTCTCGAAGACCGTCGCCGGCGTCGGCGCGGGACTCGTGCTCGGCGCCCCCTCCATCCTCCGCGCCGCGAATGCGGACGGATCGGACAAAATCCACATCGCCCTCGTCGGCATGGGCAAGCAGGGCCGCGTCCTGTTCGAGGCCATGTCGAACATCCCCGGCCTCCATTTCCAGGCGGTTTGCGACATCTGGGACTACAACCTCAAGGGCGGCATGGCCAAGGTCCGCGCCCTCCAAGGCACCGCGCCCAAGGGCTACATCGACATCGATGAAATGCTCGCCACCGAGAAGGGCCTGGACGCCGTCATCATCGCCACCCCGGATTTCTGGCACTCGCCCCACACCGTGAAGTGCCTCGAAGCCGGACTGAACGTCTATTGCGAGAAAATGATGTCCAACACCATCGACGGCGCGCGCGCCATGGTGAGGGCCATGGAAAAATCCGGCAAACTCTGCCAGATCGGCCACCAGCGCCGCAGCAACCCGCGCTATCGCTACACCTTGGACAAGTTGATCAACGGCCACAAAATCTGCGGCCAGATCGTCAACATCAACGCCCAGTGGAACCGCGCCGTCAACTCGTCGCAAGATATCGGTTTCAATCCGAAACTCGCGATCAAACCCGAGATCCTCAGCAAATACGGCTTCAAGGACATGCAGCAGTTCATGAACTGGCGCACCTTCCGCGATCTCTCCGGCGGCCCCATTTCCGACCTCGGCGCCCACCAGATCGACATCTTCGGCTGGTTCCTCGGCGTCGCCCCCAAGTCGGTTTACGCCTCCGGTGGAAACGACTACTTCAAAAAGCGCGAGCACTTCGACAACGTCATGGCCATCTTCGAATTCGACACCCCGCAAGGCGGCGTGCGCGCGTTCTACCAGGTGCTCACCACCACCAGCTCCGGCGGCGGATTCTGGGAGAGCTTCATGGGCACCGAAGGGACCATCAAGATTTCCGAAATCGCCTCCAGCTCCGCCATCTATCGCGAGGCCAGCGCCCCGGCATGGGACGGTCTCGTCGACCGCGGCATCATC
>JBEDKU010000674.1:0-5301 GCA_041172045.1 Verrucomicrobiota bacterium
CTACGATGCCGCGTTCCAGCGCCGACTCCTGTGGCAACAGGCCCGTGTATTCCTGGAAATCAAGAGTCACACGTGGCTCCACGATTTTCGGCATCGGCCAAACCGTGATGGCAAAACCATCGCTCTCCTCCCGCCCGGCCCGCAACTGATAGCGAAAACTGTTTCTAGCGGGATTCAGCGAGTAGGAGAAAACCTTTCCATCGTGGGTCATCGTTTGGGAAATCTTCCGACCGTCCTCCATTTCCATCCGGATTTCGAGATTCGTCCCGCGTCCGTCATACTCCGCTTCGATCCTGACCGCGTCTCCCTCGAGAACCTCCAGATTGCCCGGCTTCACCGAGAATTTTCCCGCTGCTGCATTTCCAAGTTTGGAAAACGGCACCACCGCCCGGACGAACAATCGCGACGCCTCGCCCGGCCACGCGGCGAAGACCAACAGCATCAATGCCGCAAGCCCGATCGCCGGGCGTCCCCAGCGGCGCGTCGTCCGCGCCGCCCGTACTTCCGACCGCGCGTCCACCTTTCCCGCATCCGCTTCCGCCGCGCGCGCCAGCGAGGCTAGCAAATCCGGGGAAACCCCGCCGCCGTTTTGCGAAAGTTCCAGCACCGTGCTCAAGCGCTCTTCCATTTCAGGATGCCGGGTCTCCAGCCACCGCGCCACCTGCAGGAGGCCGATTGGTTTCCACATCGGGCCGAAGCTGAACTTCACTGATCCGAGGATCGCCAGCAGCCAGACGCCTGACATTGCCCACCGAACCGCCATCGGCAATGGCGCGAAGATGAAATCCACCGCCATCATCGCGATCAACCCGCCGAGCGCCACCGTCGCCACCACCATCCACGCACGGATCGCCTGCATCCTCCGGATGCGACTCAGCACCGCTTTCAGACGCACTTCGATTTCTTCCGATGACACACTCATGATTTTATCCATTTACGGCAGTCCTCCCGCCCTTCTGCTCACCCATTCGCTCCCCAATAAAACCGCCAATAAGCCAAGGATCCACGCGCTGTCCCACAGCGAGGTTTCACGGATTTCTTCGCGCTCGTTCTTGTCCGTGAGAAACAAGGCCGCCAGTTCGCTGGTCTTGTCCGGGGAAACCACCTTGCCGCCCGAGAGCTGCGCGATGGTTTCCATCAGCGGCAGGTTCAACGTCGTTTCCGCCAATTCCACCGGACCCCGGGAGCCGACCACACGGAAGCCGGTTTTCAAATCGCCCGCTCCATCCTCCTTGATAAGCCCGTCCGCCTGATCCCCGCGCAGCCGCACTTCGTATTTTCCTGCATTGGTGAAACGATCGAGATTCGCCTCGTAAAGGCCGTTCGAGCCCGGCACCGCCGACATCGCCACGTTGGCTAACACCTTGCCGTCGCGAAGCACTTCCGCGCGTAGGGAACCATCATCCACCGGTTTCAAGCTCTTGTCGCGCAGGCGGGCGGTGACCTTGGGACGGTCGTCGGGCGTGTAGGTCAGTTGATCCGTTCCCAAGCGCGCGCGCTCGCCGCCGGACCGCAAGGTCGGCCCGGCTCCCCAGCGGACCAGGTTGCCCCAGAACCGGTGATGATAGAGATCGCCCGCGCCCTCGCGCAGTCGCCAGGTTCTGTCGGTTAGGAGAAGCGCCACTTTGCCTTTCCCGGTTTGGCGGGTCACCAACAGCGCCGATTTTGCCTCGCGCTCCCGGCGTTTTGCGAGATCATCCAGCGCCGATGTCAGCCCCGCGCCGCTGGTGACGGGCGAGATGTCGGAACTCGCCGCAGTCAGGAGAGCCTCCGCGCCTTCCTTTAAACCGGTCACCGGATGCCGCCAGTTCAAGGAGGGGAATTCGGACCACACCCGTTCGTTCGGCGTATCGCCGATGCTCTGTTGGGTCACTGGATGTTGCAGGCCTTCAGATGTAAGTCCAAACCGGAACGCCTCGCCGCCTTCGTTGAAATAATTGCGTTGGCCGAAGTCCATCTCCGCCGGCACCAGCGCCCGTCCGGCTTCAGCGCTGATGGCATGCGGCATGAACCGTGGGCCGGCGATCATCACTAACAATGCCGCCCGCTCGTTGACACTTTTCGAAACGATGTTCCAAGCTGTCTCATCCATGACCTTCGGATCGACGTCGCCGATGATGATCACGTCGAATTTCCGCCACTCCTCCTCGCTCGCCGGCAAGCGCGTCGCCAGCGCTTCGCCGAACGGCCGTGATGCCGAAGCCGCCACCGCGTCGTCGCCTTGGCCGTCGATTTCATCCGGATGCAGCAGCACGTATTGCAAATGCACCGACTTATCCCGCCCGTAGAACAGGTTTCGCAAGTAGCGGAATTCCCACCGCGGATAACTTTCGACGATCAGCACGTTCGTCCGCGCGTCGGTGATCGAAGTTTCGAATTCCCAAGAATTGTTCTCCTTGAAACGCTCGCCCTCCAGTTCCGTGATTTCCACCTGATAGTCACCCACGCCGCCCTCTTCCGGCACCTGCGCGAACCTGACTTCCTCCCGGTGATGATCCTGTGGAATGGAAATCTCACGTTCCTCCAGCACCTTTTCGCCCCGCCGCAGCCGGACCTTCGCCTTTTGTCCCTTGTAGCCGTCTAATTTCAAATCCACCGCCACCCGCATGCGGTCGCCGAGATGGATCGCTTCCGGCGCGCGGACGGATAGAATCGAAGCGTCCCGCGGAGGCTCGGCGCTGCCCACGGCCACCATGCCCACCGGAGCGTCGAGAATTCCAAAACGCCGTGCCACGTCCTCCACCCGGTCCGGGCGGTTGTGCCGGCCGTCGCTGACCATCAACACTCCGGCCAGTTCATCCGGCGGCACCTGCTCCAGCACGGTTCCCAGTGCGGAGGCGAGGTCCGTCGCATCGCCCCAGCCCTCGGCGACCGCTTCGCCTTCCGCCCGCACGCTGCGCGCGGCTTTCACCACCCTCACGCGGAGTTTTTCTCCCAGTTTTTCCACGATCCGCGACTTGGCCAGCGCCGCCTCGGCCATTGCGATCCGCGTCATTTCCGAGCCGTCGTCCTTCAATTGCATCGATCCGGAATCATCCAGCACCACCACCACCTCGCGCTTGATCTCGCGCTCGACTTTCCGCACCCACACCGGCTCGATTAGAATCCAAACCAACACCGCCAAGGCCGCCAATCGGAGGCTGATGATCGCCCGCGCCCGCGCCGCCGTCACCGCGCCGGCTTCGTATTGATAGAGCCAGAGGATCAATTCCACGGCCGCTCCGGTTGCGAACGCGGCCAGAGCCAACGGCCAGTCGGGCGAGATTCTAACCCAGTGGGAAATGCCGAACAAGGCACCCCACGAGGCGAGGGATACGAGGATAAATCGAATCAATGCCTTCATCTTCCGCCCCTCCACATCGTTGCCTCACCAAACTCCACCCTCACATCTTCCGCGGTCCTGCGGGAGCGTGACACCCAGCGGGCGAGGAAACTTTCCAACAGAAATAGGACGAACGCCGAGACGGCCAGCAGCTTCGATATTTCCCGGCCGAACCCCTTGCCTTGCAGGACACCGACCATGTCCCCGACGGATTTCGGCTGAATGAGGTCGATGCGCTTGCGGACGAGGGCGAGATCGTCCTCCGTCATGTTCTCGAAGCGACTTTCCGCGGCGTCGCGGTTGACGGCGACGGGCAGCGTGCCGTTTTCAATTCCGGGAATGAGCTCGTCCAACGAAGTTCCGGTCGAGATCTGGTAGATTCCCGGCAGTGCCGAACCGTCGATCAGGAGTTCCCGGCCACGGCGACTCGAACGGATCGATGCGTTTCTCGGCAGACCGCGCGGGTCGAGGGTTTTCATCGCCACACTGTCGGCGACTCTGGCGGGAGCGAGGACGGATGACGGGATGATCTGGCGTCTTCCGCCGGGCGGAGTCCAGAGCAGACGCACGTAGGCTTCGCCACCGTCTTGTTCGAAATTCACCTCGATGGGAACGGGATTCCCAGCTTCCAACTTGACTCGCCCTTGTCCGGGTTCGCGGGCTTTCGCTTGGAACGAGCTGCCTGCGATTTTCACTTCGAGACGTTCGTCGACTTCCGCTTCGATGAGGTATTCACCACTCAAAGGCGGGATCAAGTTACCGCTCCAGCGGACGGAGAAGCCGTCGCGCGGGACTTTCGGGGCGGCTTTCTGGCCGGACCAGTCAAAGTCAATGGCCGGATCAATCCGCTCTAGCAGCGGAGCCTCCTTGCGGTCGCGGGTGCGGAAGTATTTGGCGGAGAGCCCGCCGCCGTTCGCGTTGAGAGCGAAACCTGGATTCCAGGCGGCGTCCACGTTCAGCTCCACACCACCGCCGGCGGCCCAGGTGACGAGCTCGTGGATAAGGGGGACGAATGAGCGGCGCGCGGGGAGATTTCCTGAACGGGCGTCGAACGCGCAGGTCGCAAGAATGATGCGTCCACTGCCGAACTGGCGGGAGGCGAGGAAGGCGTCCCCGTTGGTAAACGCCGCCGCCTGCACGCCGCCTGCGACGGGAGTTCCGGTTTTCCTCCAGCGGGTGACGCGGGAGCTTTCGAGGTCCTTGTCCTTTGAGAACAAATTCAGTGATTCGTGAACGAAGGTCGAGGCGGCGGGTGAGATTCCTTCGGGGGCCATCGATTCATCGCCGAGGGGAAGGGGAACCAAGGATCCATCCATGCCTTCCCAGTTGTTATAGAACGCCGCTTCGGCGCGGGGACCCGCGATGACTAACAATCCAGCGCCGTCCGCGACCTTCGCGGCGAGTTTGCGGGCGAGTCGTTCGGGCAGGCGCGAAACGTCGGCGAGGATGACGACGGCCGATTCCTCCAGGTCTTCTTCGCTCAAGGCCGTGGCGGAGACGACCCGCGGGTCCATCAGGAATTTTTCGCCAGCGGATTTGCCGCCGATCAGGCTGGTAGAGGGTGCCAGCGCGAGGGCGGAGTAGCCGGCGGCGCGCTCGAAGAAGGAACCGGCGGGATTCCCATCAACTAGCAGAACCGGAAGATTGCCGCGGACCATGACGACGCGTTCGAGGCGGTTGTCGGCGGGAAGGTCGTCCTTGGCGTCGATCCTCGCGCTGATGACGCGCGGGCCGGTCCTGGTGAAGCGGTGGCGGAACTCGACGGTTTCCTTCTGTCCGGAGACGAGCAGGCCGACGGGCGCTTCGCCGATTTTTTTACCTTCGATTTCCATGATGACAGGGCCGGGTGTGACGGCTTCGGTGCCGGTGTTTTCGACGGTGACCCGCAGGACCAGTTCGCGGTCGGTGCCGACGAGCGAGCGGGAGAGGTCGAGCGCGGCGATGGAGAGGTTCTGATAGTTCCCGGGAGTGCCGAAGTC
>JBEDKU010000675.1:0-6753 GCA_041172045.1 Verrucomicrobiota bacterium
GCCCGGGACGCAACGGGAAATCTCGGTCACCATCACCCCTAACGGCACACCCGGCCCGCTCAAGCTGATCGTGGAAGCCCAGCCCCACGCCGGCATCGATCACGCGCTGGACCTCATTTCCTTCGAGTCCGCCACCGTCGGCAACACCCCGCCCACGCTCGCCCTAACCACCATTCCGCAGATCACCCGCGAGGCGCTCCCCCTCGGGCCGCTCTGGTTCACCTGCGGCGATGCGGAAACCCTCTCCACCGCCCTCACCGTCAACGCCACCTCCTCGGACACCCTGCTTATTCCCAATGCCAACCTCACCTTTGGCCAGAGCGGCATCCAGCGCTGGCTCCGGGTTTCCCCCGCCACTGGCAAGTGGGGCACCACCACCATTTCCGTCACCGCCAGCGATGGCTCTACCAGCGTCACCAAATCCTTCACCCTCACCGTCGAGCGCACCACCGTGCTGCCGGTCGTCAAGGCGAACAATCCCCTCAACCTCGAACTCACCACCAGCTGGCAGGCCGCGGTCACTCCCGGCCTTACCGACCAAGCCGTCTGGGACGCCACCGTCACCGGCCCGAACTCGGTCAACGTCGGCACCAATCTCGACCTCGGCGGACTGCGTCTCACCAGCCCCGGCGGAGACGTCACCATCGGCGGCGCGGCCCGCCTCACCCTCGGCACCGCGGGCGTCGATCTATCGACCTCCACCCGCAGCCTTTATCTCGACGCACTCATCCATGTCGATGAATCGGCCGCGTGGAATATCGCCACCAACCGTCTCGTGCGCGTCGCCCAAGGCGTCGGCGGATCCGGCGCGATCAACAAATCCGGCAGCGGACGCCTCGAACTTCTCGGCGGCGATTCCTTCACCGGCCCGCTCACCGTGAGCGCCGGAGAACTCGTCAAAACCGGGGCCGGCACCCAGTCCTCCACGACCATTTCCAACAACGGCGTGCTCCGGGTTTCCCACAGCGCCGCCCTGGGCGCGGGCGGCCTGTCCATCTCCACCGCCAACAGCTCCACCGGCAGGATCGACCTGACGGGCGGCATCTCCGTGCTCGCGGGCAAAGCCGTCTCCATCAATTCCCGCTCCGGCAATACCGACGCCGTCTCCAGCCTCTCCGGCAACAACACCTTCGGCGGAAACATCTCGTTAGGCACCGGTGGCAGCCTCTACGCGTTCAACAGCACCGCCGGCCTACTCACTCTCTCAGGAAGCCTCACCTCCGCCGCCACCGGCACCCGCAACTTCACGCTCCGGGGCGCAAGCGACGGCGTGATGACCGGAGCCATTTCCGACGGCGTCGGCATCGTCGGCGTGATCAAGAGCGGCTCCGGCACCTGGACTCTCGCAGGAACCCATTCCTTCACCGGTCCGGTCAGCCACCAGCAAGGCACGCTGAAAATCATGACAGCCCTTCCCATTCAAGACGTCACGGTTTCCGCCGGCGCGACCCTATCAGGCACCGCCACGCTCGGAGGCGCGGTTTCCATCAGCGGCATCCATTCCCCCGGAGACGGCGTGGGCAGCCAGTCCATCCCCGGCCCGCTCAGCTATCAGAGCTCCGCCAGCGTCCGCATGGAACTCGCCGGCCAGTCACTCACCGCGGACACCATCCAAGCCGCCGACGTCACCGTCTCCGCCGGCGCGCGCATCGAGCCCGTCACCACCGCCGCGGATTTCCTCCAGCCCTTCTGGCGCGCCACCCGCCAATGGCCCGTCCTCGCCACCACCTCGCTCACCGGTTCGTTTTCCCTCGGCACCAGCACGGTCGATTCCCTCGGCAGACCGTCACAGCCCTTCGGCGCATTCAGCCTCGCCCCATCCCCCACCGGCGTGAACCTGATGTGGACCCCCGCCTCCGCCTTCCAAATCTGGCAATACGAGAACTTCGGAAACTCCTGGAACGACCCGCTCATCGCCGGCCCCGACCGCGATCCCGATGGCGACGGCTGGTCCAATGAAAACGAATGGATCTCCGGCACCCTCCCGACGAATTCCAACTCCCGCCTCGCCGCCACCATCAGCCCCACCTCGATTTCATTCGAGCGCACGGCAGGCCGGAGCTACCGCATCGAAACCTCCACCGATCTCGCCAGCGGCTGGACCACCCATTCCCAAGTCCCCGCCGGCACCGGCCCCATCACCCTTCCCGTCTCTCCGGGCAGCGCCCCGCAGACCTTCTACCGCATCGCCGTGTCCATGAATCCCTGAGTTTCGTCGAAACCCACTCTCACTTCGATGTTCGATGTTGGGCGTTCGATGTTCGATGTTCAAAGCGATTTCACCGCAAAGCCGCAAAGGCCGCCAAGGAACGCAGAGCAAGGCTTGATGATCTGAAATGCCTTGTAGTGTCGGTCTGCGACCGTCGTGTCAATGAGCCGCCACCTGAGAAAAGCGCATCCCCCTGCTTTCAAAGACTTCCCCTCCGCGCCCCTTTGCGACCTCCGCGGCTTTGCGGTAAATCTCATTCGCCCGTCCCTAGCAGGCCCGTCGCCCTCTCCGAACCACAAATTGGCTTTGCAACGGTCACTCCCGTATCCTAGACCCCGCCCGAAATGTTTGCCCAGGAACCGATTGAATGGCCGGAAAAAGTGGAGATCCTCATCGATCGCCTCGAGAGCGAATCGTCCGAGCGGGCTCTCACCCGCGAGGAACGTGCCCTGATGGACGTGTATGAGACCGTTGCGCTTCTGGAAAGCGAGGACGGCCTGCATGGCTTCTGGCAGAGCGGACTGAATCACCAGCGCATCATCAATTCTTTCGAACTCATCGGCGCGACCACCCTGGTCGATCCGCTCAACGCCAGCCGTTGGTGCGAAACCCGCAGCGAGGACCGCAACGACTACAGCGAAACCGAAGCGGATTACCTTTCCTCGATCGAGGAAGAACTCCCCGCCGGCCTGGACGAACTCGTCGACCTCGTGGTTGAGTTTATGGAGGAGGAGTTGGGGTAGGAAGGCTAACTAAATAGAAGACCGAGCTTACCAAACATAAGAAAATCCTCTTCAGCGGAGCGGATCGTGCGAGGGCATCCCCCACCCTTTCGGCGGGAATCCCTACCAGCCGACGCCAAGCAAACGAGCGAAACGGCTCAAAAATCGACTCGAAACCAAAGAGTTGCAGTCCGGGAGGTGATATGGACGGCACCAGCGATTCACATTTCTAGGACGGTGAGGCGGGACGCTGTAGTCCGGAACCAAGTTCCGCGCTCCCGTTGGACGACGGGGTCGGACCGCTCGAAAAGAGCCCGGCTCCGGGTCTGACAGGCGGAAACGGGCACTGCATCCGCAAGCGGATCCCTGAAACCGTTCCGCGGCGGCCGCAGGCGCTCCCCCCCTTGCCATTTCATCAACCGCTTGAGCCGAAGCCCGCACGGGCTGATCCCGTATTCTCGGGATACCTGCGATCTCGCGAAATTTCCGCAATCACCCCATCGTTCAACATCTCATGACCCGCAGCCTTACGATCCGCTCCCTCTTCTGCCTCCTGATGCTGGCATCCGCGCCGTTCTCAAAGGCCGGGACGGCCGAGCCGTGGCCGTTCTTCGCCTTCGACAACGGCGTTGGCCGCGGAGTCTGGCCGGCCCCTAAACAAGCGGAGACCGTCAAGTCGCTGGGCTACGACGGCATCCACTACAACTACACCAACCCCAAGGATTTTGCGACCAAGATCGCCGCGTGCAAGGCCGCCAACGTGCCGATCAAGGCGATGTATTTCTACACCTTCGTCGATAAACCCGGAGCCGCCTACGACCCCGGCGTCAAGGACGCCATCCGCATGCTGAAAGGCTCCGACACCGTCATCTGGATGACCCTGCGTGACGGGAAACGCGGCCAGCAGGACAAGGAAGCCGCCAGTGTCGTCCGCGAGATCGCCGGCATGGCCGCCGAGTCCGGGCTCAAGGTCTCGATCTATCCACACGCCGGTTTCTACGTCGCCACCGCGGAGGATGCCGTGCGCGTCGTCAAACAGGTCGACCTGCCCAACGTCGGAGTCACCATCAACCTCTGCCACGAGCTCTTCGCCGGAAACAGCGAGCGCCTCGCAGAAGTGGTCAAGACCGCGGCTCCCTACCTCAACCTGGTCTCGATCAACGGTGCCTCGCCCATCCCCGGCAAGGGCCCGAAAGCCTGGGACACGCTGCCACTCGGCTCCGGCAGTTTCGACACGGACACGTTCCTCCGCCTCATTCGCGACAGCGGCTACCGCGGCCCGATCGGCCATCAGTTTTTCGCGGTCGCGGGCGATGACACGCAGAAGCTCACGCTCGCCATCGAATCGTGGAAGAAAACGAAGCCCGTGGTTCTGAGCCCGGAGACCCTTCGCGCATCGCACTGACAATTTTCCGAAGTTAATGGGTTTTCTTCGGAATCAAGGGGCCGCTGACTGGAGGGTCGGCGGCCCCGTTCTGCGTTTGAGACGCCTGTCGGACGGCAGCCAATACCCCGCGTATGCGGGATGATTTCAGCTGGGGTTTATCGCTAATCTGGTGGTAAGGAATCGCCCACGCCGCCTGATGATTTCAGGAGTCGCTCTGAGCTTCCAAAAATCCAGTCATGAAAACCATTTCGACCACGATGCTTCTGTGGGCGCTGGCATGGAGTGTCGGCCAGGCGTTTCCCATCCCGCTGCCATCCCCGGTTCCGGCCAACGAGACGCCCTTCGCCAACCTGCAGCCGGGCCAGTACGCGGTGCTGAAGAACATCACCACCAACAATCCGACCAACGACCACAAGGCCTGCGCCATCCGCCTCTCCCAGAAGTTCGACAAGTCCGGCCAGGCGGCGGTCATCTACGTCATCAAGGAGGACATCATTCCACCCACCGACGGGCAGTGGAACTGGATCGATAAGTACAACATCGTGCTGGTGAACCTCGGTCTGTGGGACGACCAGCCGTTCTACACCACCGGCTACGACGAGGCGGACATCATGATCGACAACGGCATCATCCCGATGATGCAGGGCGCGCGCAATCTGGTGGAGAAATACTACAATCCGGATCCGCAGAAACTCTACGTCTCCGGCTGGTCCGTCGGCGGCGACTTGTTCACCCTGATGTCAACCCGGCCGGATTGGCGGGGAGTCATCAAGGGCGTCATCGGCACGCCAGGCGTGACCATCGCCTCCGGCGACCCGACGGCCGTCCCCATCGCCGAGCGCGGCTGGGTGAAATACTTCAACGGCTGTGGCTCCCAAGACGGAGCCGAGTGGTATTGCGAGGTCGCGGAGACCATGCGCCTGGCGGGGGTGAAGGCGAACAACACGGTGATCTACGGCCAGGGGCACTCCACCGGCGAGCCGATCCGCGAGCCGGGCTATCTGTATTTCCGAGGCCGCGGACTCAATACCGAGTATTGGGACGGCGCGAACTTCGGCACCTTGCTCTCCGGGGCTAACGGCACGCGCCAGGAAGCGTCCCTCAATTTCTCGTGGGCGGACTTGAAAACCTACGAATACGCCCCCGCCCTGCAGCGGTTTTCCAACTACTCGATGCGCTTCACCGGGTATCTCCAACCGCGCTTCTCGGAAACCTACACCTTCCACGCCACCGCGGACGACGGGGTGCGGGTGTGGGTGAACAACACCCTGATCATCGACCAATGGCTGGTGCAAAGCGCGCCGGTCGTCAGCACCGGCACCGTCACGCTGGTGGCGGGCCAGGCGGTGCCGATCAAGGTGGAATATTTCCGCGCGACGGGACCGGGCACTTTGAAACTCGAATGGTCCTCCGCCACGCAGGCACGCGAGATCGTTCCCACGCTGCGCACCTTCTACGGCGCTGCCGCCTCACTGCCATCCGCCACCCCTAACAATGGAGCATGGGGCAAGACCGGCGTCATCGGCGCATGGCTGGACACGACCTCCTGGACAGGCGGGCTGACGGCCTTCGGGAGCGGAAACACGGCCACATTCAACAACGACATCGCGGCGAACCAAATCATCTCGGTGAATGGCGATGTCACCATCGGCGGCATCGCGATCAGCGACGACGGTGCCGTCCCCGCGGTCCGCACCTTTTCCACCAGCGAGGACGGACTCATCAACCTGCAGCCGTCATCCGGCGCCTACTCGACGGTCTCCGTCCGCGAGGGACAAGCCGTCATGAACGTCCCGCTTTACGGTTCGCAGGGCCTGCTTAAATCCAGCGCCGGCACGCTCCTGCTCAACGCGGATAGCGTCTATCCGGGGACCACCCGCGTCGAGGGCGGCACTTTGCGGGTTGCGGGAAAATTCACCAGCCCCCGCGTGGAACTCGCGAACAACTCCGTGTTTGAACTCTTCTCCAACAGCACGCTCAACTTCTACGCGGCCAACGCCGCGAAGACCGCCATCACCGGAACGGGAACCTTCCGCAAAACCGGCACAGGCCTGGTGCAGCTCTCCAACAACGGCTTTGGCTGCATCATCTCGCTGCAAGCCGGCTCGCTGCTGGACATCACCGGCGGCACCTTGAAAAACGGCACCTTCGCCAACTCGGATTGGTCCCAGAATTTCTCCTCACTCGCCCTCGGCACGGGCACCACTCTCGACGTCTGGAACGGCGGCCCGATCCGTGCGGACGCCCTAACCGGTACTGGCGCCGTCACCAACGGCCTCAACGGCGGCACCACCTCGCTCACGCTCGGCGTGGCGAATGGCTCGGGAACCTTTGCAGGAACCGTTCGCGCCGTCGGCCTCACGTTGATCAAGACCGGCAGCGGCACCCAGACCCTGTCGGGATCCGCTGCCAGCGTGGCGGGCACGACGGTGAAC
>JBEDKU010000676.1:0-4957 GCA_041172045.1 Verrucomicrobiota bacterium
CCTGGGAGCGACGCGGCATCTTCAATCTGCCATGAGCCGCTGGTCAGAGCGGAGGCGTCGGTGGCGGAAGTATTGATGAAGAAATCGCCATTGAGGGTGACAGTGCCTGAACCGCTGAACAGGTTGTTCCCAGAGCCGCTGGTGGCACCGGTGACGAACCTGAGTTGGGCGTCGTCGGCGATGTCGAGGCTTCCGGCGTTGACCGTGGTATCGCCGGTGTAGGTGTTCGCCGCCATGAGTCTCAGAAGTCCCCCACCCTCCTTCGAGAAGCCGCCGGTGCCGGTAATGATCTGGGCGATATCCGTATTGAAGCCGTTGGTGTCGATGGTGCCGGTGTTGGTCAACGCCAGTTTGGTGGCATCCACCCCGACACCATCTGCGAGAAACAGAGTCGGAATGGAGGCGGAAAGCTTGAGGGTGCCGTTGTCCAGAAGGACCTGACCGGTAGCGGTTCCACTCGCGTCGTTGACCGCTTCAAATCCCTGGCTGGTTGTCAGGTTTCCGGAAATCGTGAGCCTGGAAATGCCTGCAAAATTGCCCGTCGGGGGTTGGACCTTGATGGTATTGGCACCGGAGTAGGTCAGACTGGCACCGGTCCCGAGGGTCATCTGGGCGGTGATGTTTCCAACGCCTTGGATCGTCATGTCGCCGGACTGCGCCCAGGTCGCACCGCTGGTTAGGTTAAGGATTCCCAAACGCCCGACACGGAGCGCGCCGGGATGGGTGACAGCCCCAGCGACGGAGGTGGTGGCGGCTACGGTGGTAAGCCCGCCCGTTCCTGTGGTGCCGACCAGGAAAGTCTTATCGCCGGCCAGGACGACGCTAGCCCCCGCGTCGATAGTTAGAGTGGCGTTGGCGGACATGTTGGAGCCCACGGTGATGTTGCCGGTTGCGAGGCTCTGGTCGTTTTGGAGCGTCAGCCCCCCCCGACTGAAGAGTGAGGCCGCCGGTATACGTGTTCGTCCCCGAGAGGGTGACCGTGCCGCTATCCGTGGAGCTGGGATTGACATTCAAGGCGCCGGTGCCGCTGATGATGCCGCTGACGGCGGTGACCCCGGTTCCGGAAATCGTGAGCGGGAAGCCGGCGGTGGTCACCGATCCGCTAACCGTCAGCGGACCGGTGGCAGTCGAGTTCGCCCAAGTCTGAGCGGCACCGAGGATCACTGGCACATTGATTGTGGAAGCGGGAGCATTGGATTCCACGATGATGCCTGAGCCGAGCGTGATGGTATTGTTGCCGTTAGCGGCGGTATCGCCCAAGGTCACCGCCGAGGCCCCCACCGCGTCGTTGAAGGTGAGGGACTTGACGGAGAAGTCCTGACCGAGTTCCGCAATGGTGAAATTCGCAGCATTATCCGAGGAGAACACTATTTCAGCGAGCGCGGAGGGTTGCGCCGACAGGTTGATAGCGCCCGCGGGATCGCTGGACCAGTTGGTGTTGCCAGAGTTGTCGGTATTGAGTGTCGTCCCCTGATCTCCGGTGTGGAAGGCGATGTTAGGAGCGGAGCTGACTACCGTAACGGTGCTGCTGGTGGCGTTGTTGACCAGGTTGAGGCCGAAGGCGGTCGCGCCGAAACTCGCGACGCCACCATTGGCGAGTGTCCAGGTATTGGCCGAGTCCAGTCCCGAGGCGGCGGTGGCGATGATGAAGGTGTGGCCGACCGTGAGCGGTCCGGTGGGGATGATGTTGATCACCGCGCCCGAGTTGGTGAAGGAAGCGGCGCCGCTGATCGCGATCGTATCGGATAACCCGTTAGTCCCGGTGATTTCAAAATTCAAGTTAGGAGCGGTAGCCGCGGTGCCGGCATAGAGATTCGCCGTCCCATTCACGTTGAAGGTATTTGCAAAACCATCCGCCATGGTGAAGGTGGATCCCGTGTTCATGGTCAACGTCGTACCACCGGTGGTGGTGATGGCGTTGTTCGTTGTGGTGGTGACAGACGGAGTCACCGCGAAAGTACCACTGTTATTCACCACGACCGCCGATGCGGCAAGCGACCCGCCGGTGGTTCCGATCACGCCGAGCGAGAGAATTCCCGCATTCACGGTGGTTTTCCCACTGGAGCCGGCGGCATTTCCATAAGTATTGGCAGCGGAGAGCGTCCACTTGCCGGTGCCGGTCTTGGTGACCGACGTGTAGAGTGTCGCGCTGCCGTTGCTGATCACGCCGGCGATTTCGCCTGCTCCAGCGCCAGAACCGGTGAGGGTGAGCGTCTTGGAGGCGGTGCCGGCAGCAGTCAGGTTGCCGGAGAATTTCAAGAGGCCAGTTCCGGAGTGGTTGATCGAGCCACTGCCTCCAGTACCGTTGAGCCTCATGATCCGGGAGACATTCTCGCCCGTGCCCGTGTAGATGAGGGTGCCTGATGTGTTGCCGTTTCCAAGGTTGATCTGGGTCGTCGAGAGATTGGTGGCAAGCGAGGCTACGCTGACGGCCCCCTCACGGATGAATGTCTGTCCGGTGTAGGCATTGGTGCCGGTGAGAGTAAGCGTATTGGAACCCACCTTGTGCATGCTGTGGGTGACCGTGTTTGGCAGACTGGTGGCATAGGTGAAATCGCCGGCGCTGGTGTCGATCCCGACTCCCGCTGCGACATCCACGGTAAAACCGGCAAGTGGTGTATTGTTGAACAAGGCATCCAGATCCGTCGAGCTGTAGAAATTCGAATCGGCGTCCTTCACTCCAAGCGCCACGCCACCGGCGGCGATGGCGGCGATCGTAGTGTTAGACGATTGGGCCGCCTTGCTGCGGAAGCTCACGATGCCCGCGTTCGCCAAGGTCGCGCCGGAATAAGCGTTGGCTCCGGTAAGGCTGAGAGTACCACCTCCGCTCTTGGTGAGGGCCAGCTTGTTCGTGGCGCTCGGGACCGCCCCATCCGAGATATTGCCGCTGACGACGGATGATCCCGCTCCTCCGACAGTGAGAGTCTTGATCCCCAACTGGGCGGTGCCAATCGCTCCCGCGAAGGAGATTCCCGCGGTTTCAGAATTGTTTGTGATCGAGAACCCCTCATCGCCTGCGGCCGTTCCCAAATTTAACTTTGCATTGAACAGTGGATTATTGCCATTGACCGCGGTCGCGGAAATCGAACCCGCGGCCTCGAGTGTGAGGGTTTAGCTTCCCACCGCGCCAGACCCGATGGTGTAGGGAGTTCCGTTCGCGGAGAAGGAGATGGATTTGATGTTGACGCCCGCTCCCAGATCGATGACCCGGATCGTCGCGCCATTGTTGGCGTTGAACGTGGCGGTCTCCCCTGCGGCGGCACCGGGCACGGACGCGATTGCAGCGGTCCAGTTGTTGATATTGGCCCAGGTCGCATCGACAACTGCGACAGGAACGGCTTGAGTGCCGCCCCATGCCGCGCTCGTGGCGGAGGCGGACTGGCTGCCGACCAGAGCGACAAGGGCGGATGCAAGGACAAGGTTGGACTGGCGGTGGGCGGAAGCTCCGCAGAGGGAGAGGATGGATTTTGCTTTCATGGGATTTGGGTTGCGGCGGATTTGGAGCTTAGGGTTTGTGACGGGGGGTAGCCGTCACACAAAGCCCGGAAAATAATCAAACCTCCGCCACCGTGGATTGAAATCTCTTCCGCCACAATCACCTCCGAGGGTGATATTTTAAGCCGCAACCGGCGGGGCTGTTGCGGCGCAATCCGCGGAGAATCAACGCCGACCAGTCCATCGCGATGCCGCCCGACGGAGCCTACTCCGGAAACGACACACCGATTCGATAGAAGAATCCGGGCGCTTCCACGGGTTGCTGAAACTCGATTCTCTGATCATCCGGCAACGGCGGATTCTCCATCACATCGGACCATGTCGCCAGATCCGTGCTGCGTTGCAGACGGTAGCGACGACCCGCCTTGCCGTCGGCTTCCAGACGGATCATCCCGCCGGGGGCGATCATTGCGGAGGCTTTGACATGGTCCTGACCGCTGGTGGGATGAGTGCCGGCGATGTATTCATCGAAATTGTCGGCTCCGTCGCCATCGGGGTCGCTCGCAGCATTCGCGGCGGTGTCACCGCCGAAGTAGGTGGTTTCCCAAGCGTTGGGAAGTTGGTCGGCATCCACATCCGTCGGGCTTCCCGGATAGCCGATGCGACGGTTCGAAACGGTGAATTCGTCGAAAGTGGCATGCTCATCCTTGGATGCCTGCCAGATGTCGCTGCTGCTGCCGCCGAAAAAGGTGCTGAAGAAAACCCACGTCATTCGGGCGGTGGAGGTCGGCGCGTCCCGGAAATAGAACGCCGGATAACGGGCGGCCTTCACTCCGTCGAACCAGCCTTCCATCAGGCCGTCGAACTGGCCCGGCGTGTTCAAACGGTAGTGCACCTCGATGTGGTGCCAGCGCCCGGGGACGAACTGGGCTTGAAAACCCTCGGTATTCCACCAGAACCGAGTGCCGGGATTGTATTCGTTAGCCGCGGGTGTGTGAAGATAGAACTCGGTCTTGCCGTTTTCCCGCCACATCAGGCGACCCGACCATTCGTGCGTGCGGTCCTCGAATGAAACGCCGCCGCCGAGTCCGGGCAGCTTGCCTCCAAGCACAAAGTCGAAGTCCTCGTCAAAGCGCACCCAGTAGCTGAAATAGAGGTCCTGGTATTCGCCATTCAGGTCGATGAACCACTGGGCGCCGCTGCCGTTCGACTGCTGGCCTCCCTGCGGGTAGAGAATGCGCGCGGCCCTGCCGCTTCCACCGTAGGCGATCCGGTCATTCACGGCGACGCGCCCGTCGTCCGGACCGTTTGCCCAGTTGGTGCCGGGCCAAAGCGCCTTCCACTCGTCGTCGGTCTTCGGGCCTATGGGAAAATCATCCATCGTGGCGTGCAGCAAAGTCGCAAGCTGCGGAGTATCGACCGTCTCGTCGAGGGTGAAGCCGCCGAACTCCTGGTAGAGACGGGCCACCGCGCCGGTGAAGCCGGCGTTGTAATCCATCGCCACCTCGTTTTGCACATAGTC